>NZ_JAMYTK010000006.1:0-255743 GCF_040322355.1 Mesorhizobium sp. M0145 | reverse complement strand
TCTGTCTAAAATCGGCGGATCGGCCGGTCATGCCGGTCGATGCCATACCAAGCCGTCGAAAACTGCTTTCCCGGCCTTCAAAAAAGCCCCATTAACTCACCAACCAGGATTTCGCTTCCCGTGCAAAGCCCTCCCTGTGGGAGAAGGTGGATCGGCGCGCAGCGCCAAGACGGTTGAGGGGTGCTGGACGGAGTGCCGTCCTTGCCAAGCTGGAGCACCCCTCATCCGACCGAGCTTCGCTCGGCCACCTTCTCCCACAGGGGGAGAAGGGAGAGGCGCTGCTGCTGCCCCCGCTCCTCAAGCCCCCGCGCTATACGCCGCGATCGCCGCCATATTCACGATGTCGCTGTCCTTGGCATTCAGCGAGACGATCTGAACCGGCTTGTTCAGGCCGACCAGCAGCGGGCCGATGACGGTCGAGCCGCCGAGCTCCTGCAGCATCTTGGTCGAGATGGAGGCCGAGTGGAAGGCCGGCATGATCAGCACATTGGCCGGGCCGGTCAGCCTGATGAACGGGTACTGCGCCATGGCGCGGGCGTTGAGCGCCACGTCGGCGGCCATCTCGCCGTCATACTCGAAATCGACGCGGCGCTTGTCGAGGATGCGCACCGCTTCCTGGACGCGCTCGGAGCGTTCGCCCTGCGGATGGCCGAAGGTCGAATAGGCGAGCATGGCGAGCCTCGGCTCGTAGCCCATGCGGCGGGCGAAGCCGGCGGCCTCCTCGGCGATGTCGGCGATCTCGACGGCATCAGGCATGTCGTGCACCGCGGTGTCGGCAACGAGGACGGTGCGACCGCGCGCGAGCACGATCGACACGCCGATGACGCAGTGGCCGGGCCTTGCGTCGATGACGCGGCGGATGTCGTCGAGCGCCGTCGAATAGTTACGGGTAACGCCGGTGACGATGCCGTCGGCATCGCCCAGCGCCACCATGCAGGCGGCGAAATGGTTGCGGTCGTTGTTGATCAGCCGCTGGCAGTCGCGGAACAGAAAGCCTTTGCGCTGCATGCGCTCGTAGAGATAGTCGGTGTAGACCGAGTTGCGCCGCGACAGCCGCGCATTGATGATCTCGATGCCTTGCTTGCCGAGATCGATGCCGGCATTCCTGGCGTTTTCCTTGATGATGTCGTCGCGGCCGAGCAGGATGGCGGTGCCGAGCCGCTGGTTCACATAGGAGACGGCGGCGCGCATCACCTGCTCCTCCTCGCCCTCGGCAAAGACGATGCGCTTGGGCTGGCGGCGGACGCGGTCGTAGATGCGCTGCAGCGTCGAGGCGATCGGGTCGCGG
The DNA here is from genome assembly GCF_040322355.1 of Mesorhizobium sp. M0145. Lineage (NCBI taxonomy): Bacteria > Pseudomonadati > Pseudomonadota > Alphaproteobacteria > Hyphomicrobiales > Phyllobacteriaceae > Mesorhizobium > Mesorhizobium sp. M0145. The sequence continues at coordinate 254,455 of NZ_JAMYTK010000006.1, read as the reverse complement.
CGGGCGGAAAGCTCCTGCGCGTAGCGGTCGAGATCGAGGATCGGCTTGCGCGCGACGCCGGAGTCCATCGCCGCTTTGGCCACCGCGATCGGAATGGCCGAGATCAGGCGCGGGTCGAACGGCACCGGGATGATGTAGTTGGGGCCGAATTTCGGCCGCATGCCCTGATAGGCGGCGGCGACGTCGTCGGGCACGTCCTGGCGCGCCAGTTCGGCGAGCGCTTTGGCCGCGGCGATCTTCATGTCGTCATTGATGGTGGTCGCCCGCACATCGAGCGCGCCGCGGAAGATGTAGGGGAAGCCAAGCACGTTGTTGACCTGGTTGGGATAGTCGGACCGTCCCGTAGCCATGATGGCGTCGGTGCGGATCTCGGCGACCTCCTCAGGCGTGATCTCGGGGTCGGGATTGGCCATGGCGAAGATGATCGGGTTCTTGGCCATCGACTGCACCATTTTGGTGGTCAGCGTGCCTTTGGCCGAGAGGCCGAGGAACACGTCGGCGCCGTCCAGCGCCTCGGCCAGCGAGCGCGCGCCGGTTTTCACGGCATGCGCCGATTTCCACTGGTTCATGCCTTCGGTGCGGCCCTGGAAGACGACGCCCTTGGTGTCGCAAAGGATGATATTCTCAGGCGCAAAGCCCATCGCCTTCATCAATTCGATGCAGGCGATGCCGGCAGCACCGGCGCCGTTGCAGACCATTTTCGTGGTCTTCATGTCGCGGCCGGTGATTTCCAGCGCGTTGATCAGGCCGGCAGCCGAGATGATGGCGGTGCCGTGCTGGTCGTCATGGAAGACCGGTATGTCCATCAGCTCGCGCAGCCGCTGCTCGATGATGAAGCATTCCGGTGCCTTGATGTCCTCGAGGTTGATGCCGCCGAAGGAGGGTCCAAGGAAACGCACGCAGTTGATGAATTCGTCGGCATCCTCGGTGTCGACCTCGAGGTCGATGGAATCGACATCGGCGAAGCGCTTGAACAGCACCGCCTTGCCTTCCATCACCGGCTTCGATGCCAGCGCGCCGAGATTGCCGAGGCCGAGGATGGCGGTGCCGTTGGAGATGACGGCGACCATGTTGCCGCGAACCGTGTAGTCGAAGGCGCGGCTCGGGTCCTCGGCGATGGCGAGAACCGGAACCGCGACGCCCGGCGAATAGGCGAGGCTGAGATCGCGCTGCGTCGCCATCGGTTTTGTGGCGACGATCTCCAGCTTGCCCGGACGCCCCATGGCGTGGAATTCCAGCGCCTCCTGGGCGCTGACGGAGGGCCCGTTGCTCTCGGTTTTCTTGGCCATGGTACTTTTGGTTTCCTCGCCCGTACGGCACCGCTTGAGATGGGTGCGCATGCTTTCTTTTGTGGAAGGTTCGGGATTAAGGCTACACTTCGCCGCTGTAAACCGCCAAGCATGGCTTGGAAAATTTTGGAAGCAGCTTCTTGAACGACGAGACGCCCATTCGAAGCGACAACGCCACGCCGGCCTTCGCGCCGGCGACGCCGATGATGGAGCAGTATATCGAGATCAAGGCGGCGAACCCGGATTCGCTGCTGTTCTACCGCATGGGCGATTTCTACGAGCTGTTCTTCGACGATGCCGAAAAGGCAAGCCGGGCGCTCGGCATCGTGCTGACCAAGCGCGGCAAGCATCAGGGGCTCGACATCCCGATGTGCGGCGTGCCGGTGCATGCCGCCGACGATTATCTGCAGAAGCTGATCGGCCAGGGGTTCCGCGTCGCTGTCTGCGAGCAGATCGAGGATCCGGCGGAGGCCAGGAAGCGCGGCGGCAAATCGGTGGTGCGCCGCGACGTGGTTCGGCTGGTAACGCCCGGCACCATCACCGAGGACAAGTTGCTGGCGCCGTCGGAATCGAGTTTTCTGATGGCGCTGGGACGGGTCAAGGGCGGCAGCAGCGATCACGCTTTCGCCCTAGCCTGGATCGAGATCTCGACCGGTGTCTTCCGCGTCGCCGAGACAACCGCCGACCGGCTGCTCGCCGATGTCTTCCGCGTCGATCCGCGCGAGCTGATCGTCGCCGAGCCGGTGTTTTACGACCCGGAGCTGAAACCGGTGTTCGACGTGCTCGGCCGTGTCGCCAGCCCGCAGCCGCCGTCGCTGTTCGATTCGGCTTCGGCCGCCGGCCGCATCGCCCGCTTCTTCGAGGTGGCAACGCCGGATAGTTTCGGCACGTTTTCGCGCGCCGAGCTGTCGGCCATCTCAGGCGTCATCGCCTATGTCGAGAAGACGCAGAAGGCCGAACGGCCGCCGCTGTCGCGGCCGCAGCGCGAGGAGCAGGGTTCGACGCTGTTCATCGACCCGGCGACGCGCGCCAATCTGGAGCTGCTGCGCACGCTGTCCGGCAGCCGCGAGGGGTCGCTGTTCAAGGCGATCGACCGCACGGTGACGGGTGGCGGCGCAAGACTGCTCGCCGACCGGCTGATGGCGCCGCTGACCGACCCGGCGGCAATCGCTGCAAGGCTGGACTCGGTGTCGTTCTTCCGCTCCGAGACGCGTTTTTGCCAGGCGGTGCGGGCAAGCCTGAAGAGCGTTGCCGACATGCCGCGCGCGCTATCCAGGCTGGCGCTCAACCGCGGCGGCCCGCGCGACCTCGGCGCGTTGCGCGCCGGTTTCGAAGCGGCCGGCGCCATCGCCGAACTGTTCGGCCAAACCGCCTTGCCGGCCGAACTGACCGCGGCGTTGGGAGCTATCAAGGCACTGCCCAGTGATCTGGCGACGCATCTGGCACAGGCGCTCAGCGACGAGCTGCCGTTGCTCAGGCGCGACGGCGGCTTCGTCCGCGGCGGCTACCACGCCGAACTCGACGAGATGCGGGCACTGCGCGACGAGTCGCGAAAGGTGATCGCCGGGCTGGAGCGTTCGCTGATCGACGAGACCGGCATCCGCTCGCTGAAGATCAGGCACAACAATGTGCTGGGCTATTATATCGAAGTCACCGCTAACCACCATGCGCTGATGACCGGCAGCGACGGCGCCAAGGCGCGCTTCATCCATCGCCAGACCATGGCCAACGCCATGCGCTTCACCACCACGGAACTCGCCGAGCTGGAAACCAAGATCGCCAACGCCGCCGACCGGGCGCTGGCGATCGAGCTTGCCGCTTTCGAGGCGCTGACGGCGGAAGTGGTCGACCAGGCCGACACGATCCGTGCCGGCGCCGAAGCGCTCGCCGTGCTCGACGTTTCGGCCGCACTTGCCTTGCTTTCCGAGAGCGAGGCCTGGTGCCGGCCGCTGGTCGATGCGAGCCTTGCCTTCGAGATTTCGGGTGGACGTCATCCGGTGGTCGAACAGGCGCTGCGGCGTTCCGGCGAAGGCCCGTTCGTCGCCAATGATTGCGATCTGTCGCCGCAAGGCGATGCCAAGGCCGGCGCGATCTGGCTGCTGACCGGCCCCAATATGGGCGGCAAATCGACCTTCCTCAGGCAAAACGCGCTGATCGCCATCCTCGCCCAGACCGGCTCCTTCGTGCCGGCGGCATCAGCCCATATCGGCGTCGTCGACCGGCTGTTTTCGCGGGTCGGCGCCTCCGACGATCTGGCGCGCGGCCGCTCCACCTTCATGGTCGAGATGGTCGAGACGGCGGCGATCCTCAACCAGGCAGGCGAACGCGCACTGGTCATCCTCGACGAGATCGGCCGCGGCACCGCCACTTTCGACGGCCTGTCGATCGCATGGGCGGCGGTCGAATATTTGCACGAGAAGAACCGCTGCCGGGCGATCTTCGCCACGCATTTCCACGAAATGACGGCGCTGGCCGGAAAACTGCCGCGGCTCTCAAACGTCACCATGCGGGTCAAGGAATGGGAGGGCGACGTGGTCTTCCTGCACGAGGTCGGCAAGGGTGCGGCCGACCGTTCCTACGGCGTCCAGGTAGCGCGGCTGGCCGGCCTGCCAGAGGCCGTCGTCGGCCGGGCCAAGGAAGTGCTGCACCAGCTTGAAGCCGGCGAGGTCTCGGGCAAGGCCAACCGTCTGGTCGACGACCTGCCGCTGTTTTCGGTGGCGGCGCAGCGGGAAGCGTCGAAGCCGGCGAAGAGTGATGGGCTGGGTTTGGCGCTAGCGGAGATCAATCCCGACGAGATGACGCCAAGGGAGGCGCTGGAGGCGTTGTACCGGCTGAAGGGGCTGGCGGGGAAATAGTGCTCGTCCGATAGCGCTCTACGGCACCCCCCTCTGTCCTGCCGGACTGTCCGGCAGGACAGAGGGGGGTGTGACGGAACGCTGCTTTGGCTTGCCTTCCGCCCCACCCCTCAAATCATCGCCAGGCACGACTTCCGCCTCGGCGGTGGGAAGGCGCGGTCAATTTCGGCGAAATCTTCGCTCGTGAGCTCGATCTCCAACGCCGCGACATTCTGCCGGATATGCTCCGGGCGGCTGGCCTTCGGAATGGCAATCACGCCCTCCTGCGCCATCACCCGGGCAAGTGCGATCTGCGCCGGCGTCGCACCGTGGCGGGCGGCGATGGCATCTAACCTGGCGTTGCGCGCCAATACCCCCTGATCGACCGGCGAATAGGCCATCAGCGGCATGCCGCGTTGCCGGCTCCACGGGGCGAGGTCGAACTCGACGCCGCGCTGCGACAGATTGTAGAGCACCTGGTTGGTCTGGACGTTGCCGCCGGCCGGCAACCGAACCAGCTCTTCCATCTCATCGGTATCGAAATTGCTGACGCCCCAATGGCGGATCTTGCCGGCCGCCTTCAACGCTTCGAACGCCTCTACCGTTTCCATCAAAGGAACGCTGCCCGGCCAATGCAGCAGATAAAGATCGATGCGGTCGGTGGCGAGATGCCTCAGGCTGTTCTCGCATGCCCGTTTCACGCCGGCACGTGAGGCATTGGACGGCAGCACCTTGGAGACCAGGAAGACCTCGTCGCGGCGCCCGGCGATGGCCTCCGCCACCACCTCCTCGGCGCCGCCGCTGGCATACATTTCGGCGGTGTCGATCAGCGTCATGCCGAGATCCAGCCCGAGCTTCAGGGCATTGGCCTCGTCGCCACGGCGGCGGCCGTCTTCGCCCATCTTCCAGGTGCCCTGGCCGAGCACCGGCACGGCTTCGCCGCAGGGCAGGGAGGTCGTTCTTATCGTCGATGGCATGGCATGCTCCAGTCCGAGGCCCGGATAGCACCATAGCCGCCAAGGGAAATCCAGGCGAAGCAGAAATCCAGGTGAAGCCTCTCGCCTGGATTCCTCGATAGCGTGACGCCTACTTCGCCGGATGGGAGGCAAGCCAGTCCTGCATCTGCTTGATCTCGGCCTGCTGCGCGGCGATCACCGCTTCGGCCAGCTTGCGGATTTCCGGGTCCTTGCCATTGGCGAGCTCGATCTTGGCCATGTCGATGGCCGCCTGGTGATGCGGGATCATGCCGCGGGCGAAATCGACATCGGCATTGCCGGAATATTCGATTGCCATCATGTCGGTATGCATCTTGTCCATCGCCGCCTTGTAGCCCTCGGTCGAGGGGCTCTGCGCGCCCATTGCGCCCATGTCGTGCTTCATCTCCTCGGCTTGTGCCGGAACGCTTTCGAGGAAAACGGCAAGCAGCATTCCCGCCGCCATCATCAGCAGCACGATCTTCTTGGCCAAGGTCATTCATCGTCTCCTTTTTTGAACAGGGTCTATCTGGAAGTTTTACTCAGAGTTTCAACGTCCTGAGCCGCAATGCGTTGGCGATGACCGAAACCGAAGACAGGCTCATCGCCGCCGCCGCGATCATCGGCGACAGCAGCGTGCCGGTGAGCGGATAAAGCACGCCGGCAGCAACCGGCACGCCGAGCACATTGTAGAGGAAAGCGAAAAACAGGTTCTGGCGGATGTTGCGGATCGTCGCGCGGGCCAGCGTCCTCGCCCTGACGATGCCGTTGAGATCGCCCTTGACCAGCGTAATTCCCGCACTTTCGACCGCAACATCGGCGCCTGTGCCCATGGCGATGCCGACATCGGCGGCGGCAAGTGCGGGCGCATCGTTGACGCCGTCGCCGGCCATGGCGACGCCGGCACCGCCGGCACGCAATTCCTCGACCAGCGCGTTCTTCTGTTCGGGCAAGAGCCCGGCACGCACCGCGTCGATGCCGAGCTTGGCTGCGATGGCTTTCGCCGTGCGTTCGTTGTCGCCGGTCGCCATGACGATCTTCAGCCCGCTGTCATGCAGTGCCTTGATCGCCTCGGCGGTCGTCGCCTTGATCGGGTCGGCGACGGCGACGAGGCCGGCGAGCCGGGTGCCGACAGCAACGAACATCGCGGTCTTGCCGTCGGCCTGCAGCGCCCCGGCGCTGGCCAGGACCGACGCCGTGTCGATGCCGAGATCGGCCATCTTCGCGGCATTGCCGAGCGCCACCTTCTGTCCTGAGACCGTGCCGGAAACACCCTTGCCGGTGACGGCCTCGAAACCGCTCGCGTCGGGGACCTTCACGCCGCGTTCGCGGGCGCCGTCGACGATCGCCTCGGCCAGCGGATGCTCCGAGCCTTTTTCCAGCCCGGCGGCGAGCGCCAGCAGCTCGTCCTGTGCCATGCCCTCGACGGCGACGACGTCGGTCAGCCGCGGCCGGCCTTCGGTCAGCGTTCCCGTCTTGTCGACGATCAGCGTGTCGACCGAGGCAAAGCGCTCGAGCGCCGCCGCTTCCTTGATCAGCACGCCGGCATGCGCGCCGCGCCCGGTGGCGGTCATGATCGACATTGGCGTGGCAAGGCCGAGCGCACAGGGGCAGGCGATGATCAGCACCGAGACCGCCGAGACGATGGCAAACACCAGGCTGGGTTCCGGTCCGACGATCGCCCAGGCGACGAACGCTATGATGGCGACCAAAACCACGGCCGGGACGAAGTAGAACGAGACGCGGTCGGCCAGCCCCTGGATCGGCGCGCGTGAACGCTGCGCCTTGGCGACCAGCTCGACGATGCGCGCCAGCGTCGTCTCGGCGCCGATCTTTTCGGCGCGCATGATCAGCGAACCGTTCTTGTTCAGCGTGCCGCCGGTGAGGTTGTCGCCTTCGGTCTTCTCGACCGGCAGCGGCTCGCCTGTGATCATCGATTCATCGATGGAAGAGCGTCCTTCGAGCACAATGCCGTCGACCGGCACGGCGTCACCGGGGCGGATGCGCAGGCGGTCGCCGGCCTTGACCGTATCGAGCGGCACGTCGTTTTCGGAACCGTCCGCGCCGATCAGCCGCGCCGTCTTCGGCGCCAGGTCGAGCAGCGCACGGATCGCCGACCCGGTTTTCTCGCGGGCGCGCAATTCCAGCACCTGGCCGAGGAACACCAGCGCAACGATCACCGCCGCCGCCTCGAAATAGACCGGCACGGTGCCGTCATGGCCGCGGAACTGGTGCGGAAAGAGGCCTGGAAACAGCGTGGCGACGACGCTGTAGAGATAGGCCGCACCGACGCCGAGCGAAATCAGCGTCCACATATTGGGGCTGCGGTTGAGGACCGAGTTCCAGCCGCGATGGAAGAACGGGAATGCCGCCCACAGCACCACCGGGCTGGCCAGCGCCAGCTCCAGCCAGACCTTCGCGCGGTCGTCGATGAAGGCCTGAAACGTCAGGCCGAGCATCGGCGCCATGGCGATGAGCAGCAACGGCACGGACAGCACCGCGCTCACCCAAAAGCGCCTGGTGAAGTCGACCAGTTCGGGGTTAGGTCCCTCGTCGCCGGTCGGCACGCCCATCGGTTCGAGCGCCATGCCGCAGATCGGGCAGGAGCCGGGCTTGTCGCGGATGATTTCCGGATGCATCGGGCAGGTGTATTGCGTGCCCTTGGGCATCGGCTGCGGCGCCGGCCTGTCGCCGAGATATTTTGCCGGCCCGGCTTCGAACTTCGCCTTGCAGCCGGCCGAGCAGAAATAGAAGCCCCGGCCCTCGTGCCGCAAAAAGTGCTTGGCCGTGGCGCGATCGACGCTCATGCCGCAGACGGGATCGGTTGCGGTCAGGTATTTTTCCGGCTCGGCGACGAATTTCGCGCGGCAGCTCTCGCTGCAGAAATGATAGCGATGGCCGTCATGCTCGGCCGTTGGCTTGCCGGCAGCCGGATCGACGGTCATGCCGCAGACCGGATCGCGGACGACGGCGTCCGCAGCAGAGGAGACGCCTTTTGCCGAGCAGCAGCTGCCATGGGCGTGATGATGGTGATCGGAATGCGTCATGCCGAAAGCCCCTGTAGTTCGGTGTTGCGGCGGAGGTAGTGCTTCCAGTAACTGGAAGGTCAAGGGCTGATTTCGATTTTTCGTGGCCAGGCCCAAACTGCACCGGCCGCGGGCATGAGACGATCGTCCCGTTCCACGGCTGCGGAGAACGCGTCCGTCCGCCCCATACCCAGCGCCGCGAAAACGCGCTATAGACGCCGCCGAAACGGCGAGGCCGAACGGCATTTATGGCAAGAATATCCCTGAAGCTCGAGGAACTGATCGACGGCGAAGCCTTGCGCCGCGAGATGACCGAACTGACCGAGGCGACGGCAGGCGACGGCTCCGGCAAGGCCGCGCGCAGCGGCGTTCTCAAGCTTCTCAAAAGCCGGCTCGCCGACGGCCGCACGGTCGCCGAACGCATGCTGATGGACGATGGCAGCGGTACCGCCTGCGCCGCCCGGCTGTCGCATCTGATGGATGAGATCATCCGCGCGCTCTACGACTTCGCCGCCACCCATGTCTATCGCGTCAAAAACCCGTCATCGGCCGAGCGCATGGCGGTCGTGGCCGTCGGCGGCTATGGCCGTGGCACGCTGGCGCCCGGGTCTGACATCGACCTGCTGTTCCTGCTGCCCTACAAGCAGACGCCATGGGGCGAGCAGATCGTCGAATACATGCTCTACATGCTGTGGGACCTGGGGCTGAAGGTCGGCCACGCCACCCGCAACATCGACGAGTGCCTCAGGCTGTCGCGCACCGACATCACCATCCGCACCTCGATCCTGGAGGCGCGCTTCCTGTGGGGCGAGCAAAAACTCTACGACGAGCTTTTGCAGCGCTTCGACCACGAGGTGGTGCGCACCACCGGCCCCGAATATGTCCAGGCCAAGCTCGCCGAACGCGACGAGCGCCACGCCAAGGCCGGCGAGAGCCGTTACCTGGTCGAACCCAACGTCAAGGACGGCAAGGGCGGCCTGCGCGACCTGCAGACGCTGTTCTGGATCGCCAAATATTTCTACCGCGTGCGCACCGGCGAGGAACTGGTCGACAAGGGCGTCTTCACCGACGCCGAATACAGGGAATTCCAGAAGGCCGAGGATTTCCTATGGGCGGTGCGCTGCCACATGCATTTCCTCACCGGCAAGGCCGAGGAGCGGCTGCATTTCGACATCCAGCGCGACATTGCCGAGCGGCTGGGCTACACCACCCATCCCGGCCTGTCGGCGGTCGAACGCTTCATGAAGCACTACTTCCTCGTCGCCAAGGATGTCGGCGACCTAACCCGCATTTTCTGCGCCGCGCTCGAGGAGGAGCAAGCCAAGCATGTGCCGGGCTTCAACCGCATCTTCCTCACCTTCTCGCGGCGCAAGCGCAAGCTCGCCGGCACGGCCGATTTCATCGTCGACAACCACCGCATCAACATTGCCGACGACGAGGTGTTCGAGCGCGATCCGGTTAACCTGCTCAGGCTGTTCTGGTTTGCCGACAAGCATGGCCTGGAATTCCACCCCGATGCGCTGAAGCTTTTGACCCGTTCGCTCGGCCTCGTCGGCAAGGCGCTCAGGCGCGACGAGGAGGCCAACCGGCTGTTCCTCGATATCTTGACCTCGGACCGCAATGCCGAGCTCAATCTGCGGCGCATGAACGAGGCCGGACTGCTGGCAAAGCTGATCCCGGATTTCGGCAAGATCGTCGCCATGATGCAGTTCTCGATGTACCACCACTACACGGTGGACGAGCACCTCATCCGCTGCATCGGGGTGCTGGCCGAGATCGAGCGCGGCGACGGGGAAAAGATCCATCCACTCGCCCACTCGCTGATGCCGGGGCTGAAGAAGAGCCGCGAGGCGCTCTATGTCGCCGTGCTGCTGCACGACATCGCCAAGGGCAGGCCGGAGGACCATTCGCAAGCCGGCGCCAGGATCGCCCGGCGCATCTGCCCGCATATGGGGCTCTCGCCGGCCGACACCGAAACGGTCGCCTGGCTGGTCGAGAACCACCTCGTCATGTCGATGACGGCGCAGACCCGCGATCTCAACGACCGCAAGACGATCGAGGATTTTGCCGCCATCGTGCAGTCGGTCGAACGGCTGAAGATGCTGCTTGTGCTTACCGTCTGCGATATCCGCGGCGTCGGGCCTGGGGTCTGGAACGGCTGGAAGGGCCAGCTGCTGCGTACGCTCTATTACGAGACCGAGCTTTTGTTGACCGGCGGGTTTTCGGAGGTGTCGCGCGCCAAACGGACGGCGGCGGCGCGCGAACAACTGGCCGAGGCGCTTGCCGACTGGCCGGAAAAGGCCCGCAAGCGTTATGTCGGCCAGCACTACGAGAACTATCTGCTGGCGGTCGATCTTCCCGACCAGCTCCGCCATGCCGAATTCATCCGCGAGGCCGATCACGCCGGCAAGAAGCTCGCCACCATGGTGAAAACCCACCAGTTCGAGGCGGTGACCGAGATCACGGTGCTGGCGCAGGACCATCCGCGCCTGCTCTCGGTGATTGCCGGCGCCTGTGCCGCGGCCGGCGGCAACATCGTAGACGCGCAGATCTTCACCACCTCGGATGGTCGGGCGCTCGACACCATCCTGATCTCGAGGGAGTTCGACCTCGACGAGGACGAGCGCCGCCGTGCCGAGCGCGTCGGCCGGCTGATCGAGGACGTGCTGTCGGGCAAGAGCTGGCTGCCCGAAATGATCGAGAAGCGGACCAAGCCGCGGCGCGGCGCCAAGGTTTTCCGTATTCCGCCACGCGCCGAGATCCGCAACACGCTGTCGAACCGTTTCTCGGTGATCGAGGTCGAGGGGCTGGACAGGCCGGGCCTTCTGTCGGAGATCACCGGCATGTTGTCGGACCTGTCGCTCGACATCGCCTCGGCCCACATCACCACCTTCGGCGAAAAAGTCATCGACACGTTCTACGTCACCGATCTCACCGGCCAGAAGATCGACAGCCCGTCGCGTACGGCGACCATCCGCAACAGGCTGATCGCGGTGCTCGAGGGCACGGCGTCCGAGCGCGGCAAGACCAAAACGGCCGCCGAGTGACTGTTACCTTCCATTTGCCCCAATCGCACAGGCAGTCTTCAAGCGCATGAGCCTTGTCAAGAAATTCGCCACGGTCGCTTCCGGCACGCTGATGAGCCGCGCCCTCGGTTTCGGCCGCGAGATGCTGATGGCTGCCGCACTCGGCACCGGGCCGATCGCCGACGCCTTCAACGCCGCCTTCCAGTTTCCCAACACCTTTCGCCGGCTGTTCGCCGAAGGCGCCTTCAATGCCGCCTTCGTGCCGCTGTTCGCCAAGGAGATCGAGACACACGGCACCGACGGCGCCAAGCGCTTTTCCGAAGAGGTGTTCGGCGTCTTGTTCACGGCGCTTCTGGCGCTGACCATCGCCATGGAACTGGCGATGCCGCTGATCGTGCGCTACCTGGTGGCGCCGGGCTTTGCCGACACGCCGGGAAAATTCGAGACGACGGTGGCGCTGGCGACCGTCATGTTCCCCTACCTGATCTGCATGTCGCTCGGCGCCATGATGGCCGGGATGCTGAATTCGCTGCGCCGCTATTTCGCCGCTGCGGTGGCGCCGGTGTTCCTCAACGTCATCCTTATCGCCGTGCTTGCCTATGCCTGGTACAAGGGTTCGGACGCCGGCACCGTTGGTTTCGGCCTGGCCTGGGGCGTGCTGGCGGCCGGCCTGGTGCAGCTGGCGATCGTCTGGGCGGCGGTGCGCCATGCCGGCATTTCGATCGGCTTCCGGCGGCCGAAGATGACGCCGAACGTCAAGCGGCTGCTGATCCTGGCGCTGCCGGCGGCGATCACCGGCGGCATCACCCAGATCAACCAGCTGATCGGCACGGCGATCGCATCGGCGCAGGACAGCGCGGTGTCGTCGCTGGCCTATGCCGACCGCGTCTACCAGCTGCCGCTGGGCGTCGTCGGCGTCGCCGTCGCCATCGTGCTTTTGCCGGAACTGTCGCGGGCACTGAAATCAGGCAATCTGGTCGAGGCCGCCAATCTGCAGAACCGCTCGGTCGAGTTTACCCTTTTCATGACCTTGCCGGCGGCGGCCGCGCTGCTGGTTATGTCCGAGCCGATCGTGCGGCTGGTCTATGAGCGCGGCGCCTTTGCCGCCAACAATTCGACGCCGACGGTCGCGGCAATCCTGGCGATCTTCGGCCTCGGCCTGCCGGCCTTCGTGCTGATCAAGGCGTTCACCCCAGGCTATTTCGCCCGCGAGGACACGCGCACGCCAATGATTTTTGCCGCCATCTCGGTGGCGGTTAACATTACGACGGCGCTGACGCTGTTTCCGACGATGGGCGCGCCCGGCATTGCGGTTGCCTCGGCCGTCGCCGGCTGGGTCAATGCGGCGATGCTGCTCGCCGTGCTGATCCGGCGCGGCCATTGGGGCCGCGACGTGCCGCTCATGAAACGCATCCCGCGGCTGGTGCTGTCGGCGGCGGTGATGGCCGCGGCGCTCTATTTTGCCGAGCATTGGTTCGCCGCAAGGCTCGCCTCCGGCTCGCCGCTGGTGATCAAGGCGGTAACGCTGCTAGCGCTCGTCGCCGGCGGGGCGCTGCTCTACTTCATCACCGCCTTCGCCATCGGCGGCGCCGATTTCGGCATGATCCGCCGCAATATCGGGCGCAAGGGCTCCCAACCAGTCAAGCAACAGTCTCCAGATCCGTGAAACGGAATTCGTCCGCCGTCGAAAGCATCGGAACGGCGTAGTAGCGCGCGCAGGCGTAGTGGAAACAGTCGGCCATGTTGAGGCGGCCAGCGTTGTTGCGAAACCGCGACGCAGCCTCGACTGACAGAGATGCTGCGTCAGAGGGAGGCGGAAGTTCCCGCAAGGTGATTCCACGCTCTTCGAGAAAACGGCTGACTATCTTGAAGCTTGTGGCGACCGGTACGGCTAGCTTTTCCGATCGCGAAAGCGCCATCGCGGCTTCCCAAACCGCGATAGCCGACGTGAACGGAGCCGACGCCTTCATGACCGCCTGCGCGCAGCGCGGGGCTTCGGTCTCGTTGCTCAGTATTGCAACGATAGCGGCTGCATCGATGAACATCAGTCTTCGCCGGACAATTCGTCGTAGACCGCGCGCGGCAGCGGCTTGCGCGCCTGCTCGCTCAGCTCAATACCGAACTCGGCCCGGAGCCGTGCCGCCGTCTCCAGCGGCGTCTCGCGATTGCGCCGGCGCTCCAAGGCTTCGCGCATGGCGATCACGATTGCCTCGGTGATCCCGACACCCTCAAGCCTGGCAAAAGCCCGCGTCAGGCTGTCCGCTTCCTTGTTGTTGATGTTGATCGTCATTGTTTTGCTTCCGCTGTGTAGCAAATACTATGTAGCTATCTACATCAGTCCGTCAATGTGGCCCTAAGCCAAATCGAAGCGATTGCCGAGGCGAGCTATTTTGTTCTTGCTTTGTGCCGGCAGCTATGCTACTAATTTCCGTATGGTGCTGATTGGCGCCGAGGAACCCGCCGCAAGGCGGGTTTTTGTTTCTGGTCGGCGTCATCCCCTTCAAACAGCCTCCTGCGGCGTCTTGCTCGGCCGACGCCAAAGCCTGCGCGCCCAGTCAATACCCCTCTTGATCGCCTCCTCGCTCTCGTCCATAAGCGCGCCGTCGCAAGACTTTCGCCGCGCGCGAAACGGCCCTCCACAAGCCAGGGAAACACTATGACCGACCTCAACCAGCCCGCCCCCAAGCCGCTCGTCTTTTCCGGCGTCCAGCCGACCGGCAATCTGCATCTCGGCAATTATCTCGGCGCCATCAAGAAATTTGTCGCCCTGCAGGACACCTCCGACTGCATCTATTGCGTCGTCGACCTGCATTCGCTGACCGCGCAGCTCGTCTATGAGGATCTTCAGGACCAGACGCGTTCGATCACCGCGGCGTTTCTCGCCTCCGGCATCGACCCGACCAAGCACATCGTCTTCAACCAGTCGCGGGTGATGCAGCACGCCGAGCTTGCCTGGATCTTCAACTGCGTGGCGCGCATCGGTTGGATGAACCGCATGACGCAGTTCAAGGACAAGGCCGGCAAGGACCGCGAGAACGCCTCGCTCGGCCTGCTTGCCTATCCCTCCCTGATGGCCGCCGACATCCTTGTCTACCGCGCCACCCACGTGCCGGTCGGCGACGACCAGAAGCAGCATCTGGAACTGACCCGCGACATCGCGCAGAAATTCAACAACGACTTTTCGGACCGCATCGCGGCGCTTGGCGTCGGCGTCGAGATGCAGGTCGGCGAGGAGACGGTGAACGGCTATTTCCCGCTGACCGAGCCGGTCATTGGCGGCCCAGCGGCGCGCATCATGTCGCTGCGCGACGGTTCGAAAAAGATGTCGAAGTCGGACCCGTCGGACCTGTCGCGCATCAACCTGACCGACGACGCCGATGCCATCTCGAAGAAGATCCGTAAGGCCAAGACCGACCCGGAGGCTTTGCCCGGCGAACTGGACGGCCTTGCCGGCCGGCCGGAAGCGGAAAACCTCGTCGGCATCTATGCCGGCCTCGCCGAAATCTCGAAAGAGGCCGTGCTGAAGGAATTCGGCGGCCAGCAGTTTTCGGTGTTCAAGCCGGCGCTGGCCGATCTTGCCGTGGAAAAGCTGGCGCCGATCGCCGGCGAGATGCGCCGCATCTCCGGCGACCGCGCCTATATCGACGCGGTGCTGCGGGATGGCGGCGAGCGCGCCGGCACATTGGCCGAAGCGACCATGAAGACCGTGCGCGACATTATCGGCCTGCTGCAAGGCTGACCTTAGAGCGGCGCCTATCGCCACAGCCGCCGGTCGCTTGCGGGCGGGCTGTGGCGGTGGCAGATTGCGACCGAAACCATCGAACAGGGTGAATATGGTCTCCAAACGCCTCAGCCGCGAAGCCGGTCATCGTCGCAAGTTCCTGGCGATCATCGACGATACGCCCGAATGCGAGCGCGCCGTCGCCTACGCCTCGAAGCGGGCGCAAAGCACGGGCGGCGTACTGGTGCTGCTCTATGTCATCGAGCCGGATGATTTTCAGCACTGGCTGGGCGTCGAGAAGATCATGCGCGAGGAGGCGACCGCCACGGCGCGTGCCGCACTCGACAGCTACGCCAACAAGGTGCGCCAGAAGCTCGGCATCGAGCCGGAACTGGTGGTGCGCGAAGGCAAGCCGACCGAAGAGATCCACAAGCTGATCGAGGAAGACCAGGACATCGCCATCCTGGTGCTGGCGGCAGGCGCCGGCAAGGAAGGCCCAGGGCCGCTGGTCGGCGCGGTCGCCGGCAAGGGCGCCGCCTTTCCCATCCCGGTCACGGTGGTGCCGCAGAACCTGTCCGACGAGGAGATCGACAGCCTCGCCTGAGCGCGCCTCGCTCAAGGCAGGGGTAAAACATTCCGCCTGCCGCTACCGCCGGCGATGCCTTTCGCTTGAATGTCGGGCGGATAAAGCCTAATTAGAATTATTCCAAACTAGCTGCCCCAACGGGCACGGAGACGGCCATGTTCATCCAGACCGAGTCGACGCCAAACCCGGCGACGCTGAAATTTCTGCCCGGCAAGGAAGTGCTGCAAGAAGGCACCGCCGATTTCCGCGATGCCGATAGCGCCGCGACGGCTTCGCCGCTCGCCGGCCGGCTGTTCGAAATCCCCGGTGTCACCGGCGTCTTCTTCGGCTATGATTTCATCACCGTGACCAAGGACGGCCCCGACTGGCAGCATCTGAAGCCGGCTATCCTCGGCGCCATCATGGAGCATTTCATGTCCGGCGCGCCGGTGATGGCCAAGGCCGGCCCCGCCGCCGAGACCAGCCAGACCGGCGAATTCTACGACAAGGCCGACGAGGAGCTGGTCGTCACCATCAAGGAGCTGCTCGACACGCGGGTGCGCCCGGCGGTGGCCCAGGACGGCGGCGACATCACCTTCCGCGGCTTCGAGAACGGCACCGTGTTCCTGCACATGAAGGGCGCCTGCGCCGGCTGCCCGTCGTCGACGGCGACGCTGAAGCACGGCATCCAGAACCTGCTCCGGCACTTTGTGCCGGAAGTGCAGCACGTCGAACAGGTCTCCTGACGCACCGTTCCATCGTCAACATCGATAGACAACAAAAAACCGGGCCAAAGTGCCCGGTTTTCTGTTTGCGACGTCTGTGTTGTTGCCTAGACGGTCCGCGTATAAGGGTCTTATATCACGATGACCTTGGCGCCGACCGAGGTGCGGTCGTAGAGGTCGATAATGTCCTGGTTCATCAGCCGGATGCAGCCCGACGACATCGCCTTGCCGATCGAATTCCATTCCGGGCTGCCATGCAGGCGATAACCCATGTCGCCGCCCTTGTTGAACAGGTACATGGCGCGCGCGCCGAGCGGGTTCTTCAACCCCGGGTCCATGCCACCGGCAAACTTGGCCAACTCCGGCTGGCGCTTGATCATCTGCGAAGGCGGTGTCCAGGTCGGCCATTCGCGCTTCAGCGCGATATGGGCGGTGCCGTGCCATTCGAAACCCTCACGGCCGACGCCGATGCCGTAGCGCATCGCTTCGCCGTCGCCCATGACGAAATAGAGGAACTTGTTCTGCGTATCGACGATAATGGTGCCCGGCTTTTCCTTGGTGTCGTAGTCGACGATCTGCCGGCGGTATTTGAACGGCACCTTTTCGATCGGAACGCGCGGCAGGTGATAGCCGGCGTCGGTCACCGCGCCATAGTTGTTGGTGAAGATCTGCGAGCCGATGGTGCTGCAACCGGCGACAGCCGTCGACAGCGCCAGGGCCGCGACGATTGCAAGTGACTTCATGCGCATGAAAAGGTCCGATGCCTGCCCAAACAACAGCGGCTCGAGTCGGCCGCTTTTTTCATCTTCATTCATGCTGGCATTTGCTTTGCTTGCCAAGCGGGCGATGCCTATATCCTTGGACTTGTGTGCTGGTAAACCTGCGACTATGGCATTTCGGCAACAGCCCCCGCAGGATTATGTTGCAAAATCAATGGGCCAAGAACAAGAACCAGGAGACGAAGAAATCACCCATGAATGTCGGTGACGCTGCCCGGCGCTCTGGCCTGCGGCCAAGACCATCCGTTGCTGCGAGGAGATCGGACTGAGACGCGGCCGCTGCAGGAGAAAGTCCAGACGGGCCGGGTTTAATAAAGGACGCCGCGAAGCACGGTCCAAGCCAGAAGCCCGAACGTGCCGATCACCACCAATGCACCCAGGACCGTGCCGATCGTTTCAGGCAGTCCATCGGGGCGACCAGGACCGTCGGCCATTCAACTATCGATCATGACGTAGGCCGCACCAAACACGGCAACGATAATTGCCCCAAGCACCGCCCATCCTCTGATGGCCGGGCGGATTTCCTCCGGCGTCGCTGATTTCCGGTCGTCATCTTCCGTCATCTAATGCTCCTCGTAAAACACCGTAGCCGACATTGAAAGCGCAAGCTGCCGGCGCTGCCAAGAGCCGCAGTGGACTCTTTTGCGCAAAAGTTTAGGAACGTGCGCAGTTCGCGAGCAAGCGTTACCAGCCTTCGACACTCCGCAAAGCGCGGGCGGCGGTCACGATCCCGGTGGGCGATACCGGATCGACTTGGCTTTCCCAAGGGCTTCCATCGTCTCTTCGACACTTAGCAGCACGGTGGTCTCGTAAGAGCTGAGCGCGCCTCCCGCACCGATGGCGAGCATGACGGATGCCATCGACACGTTGTCCGGCGCCTCCCATAGGTTCCAGCCATCGTACTCTCCGAAGGCATACCAGAACCCGTGCAGCTTTCCGCCGACCGACTCGATGTAGGAACGGGCAGCCTCGCGTCTATCCTCGGGATTATCCATCAAGCGCGCCCAGGTTTCGGGCCTGTAGCTGAATCGCGTGAGATACATCGGCATGGTTCGTCTCTCCCAGAGCTGCCCCCACCAAGACAGTTAAGCGCCCCAATCCGGGAGAACGCGAGTCGTTTCCGAGGCGTAGTACCGCTGGCTTAGTTGCGGGGCCGCTAATAGACCTGTTTCAATGTTTTTTTCAGGGAGTAAGGTCAATGGCCGCATATCTCATTGCTGATGTAGACATAACCGACGCCGCCGTTTTCGAGGAATACCGCCGGGATGTGCCGGCAACCGAAGCCCGCTATGGGGGGAGGTACATCGCTCGCGGCGGAGCCACCAAAGTTCTGGAGGGCGATTGGGAACCTCATCGCCTCGTCATTGTCGAATTCCCGGACATGGCGTCCCTCCTGGCATGGTACGACTCTCCAGAATACAGCCGCCTCAAAGCCATCCGCGAACGCTGCGCAAAGACGAGAATTATTGCCCTGGAAGGGATGATGCCGATTAGCTGAGGGCCGGGTCGATGACAATGGCAAATCTGAGTTGCCATATCTGGTGCGGCCCGGCGACGGGACAGGAGCATTCTGATATGAATCAGCAAGCTTTAAACTTGCGGGCGGGAAATGACGGCCAATGATGGGAGGATGACGCCGGAAGCACTCATTGACGGGACCTACAAATCAATATGACCCAACACCAGATCGGCAGGCGGTGTTGCAGCGTGACCTAGGGTTGTGTCATGGCATTGAAAATGCCGGCGCCAACTATCGCACATAAGGCTGCGGCCCCAAGCCCTCCCACAATGATGCACCACCAGGCGCGGCCATTTCCCCGAAGCACGGGATTCATTTTTATCATCCGTCGCGCCAGAAGCCCCTGGTAGAGTGCATAAGAAGACCCGAAACCGGCGAGCCAAATGACGGAAAATACGACGCCCCGCGTGAGCATCCTATTGAGCCTAGTCTGCTCGACCGTCAAACTTGCATTCTCAGTAACCATGCTTCGCCACCTTTTTGATTATGCTGCGACCACTATCGGGCCTGCAGCGGTGAATATTAGATCAACCGCGACGCCTCGCGAAAACATAGCTCCCCTCACCAGTAGGAAACGCATTCATAACGCGAGCGGCCCGCCTTGTGGAAGGGCGGGCCTTGTAGCGCCCGCTCCACAGTATTTTGCAGATTAGGTTTGTCAGCCAGATAATCGCCGCGACCGGGTTCAAACCGTGAACAAAATCTGGCATGGTGCGGTAATGCCGATCATCTCACCTCTACCCCTCAATCCGCTCATCGACGGCCGCCAGTCGGAGCGCGCCATGCTGGTCAGGCGCGGCGTGCAGCGGCTGCTCAGGCAGATGGGCGCGCATGTCTTGCCCGAACTGTCGCTGGCCACCGGCCGGCGGGCCGACCTGGTTGCGCTGACCCGCCAGGGCGACATCTGGATCATCGAGATCAAATCCTCGATCGAGGATTTCAGGGTCGACCGCAAATGGCCGGACTACCGGCTGCATTCCGACCGGTTCTTCTTCGCCACCCATCCCGGCGTACCCCAGGAAATTTTTCCGCAGGAGTGCGGCTTCATTCTCTCCGACGGTTACGGCGCCGAGATTTTGCGCGATGCGCCCGAGCACCGCATGGCGGCGGCAACGCGCAAGGCGCTGATGCTGAGGATCGCACGCGCCGGTGCGTCGCGGCTGCTGGCGGCGGAGCTTGCCGGCGTGTCGGTGCCCGCGCTGGACGGCGAGAGCGAATAGAGGTTTGCGCTCTCCGTAATTATAGACGTCGCGCTGCCCCTCATCCGGCTGCCGCCACCTTCTCCCCGTAAGTGACGGGGAGAAGGGAGTAAGCCGGACTGCTATTCCACGATGCGGTAGATGTTCCACAGGCTGGTGCCCGACACGACATAGGGCTCCATCTCCTTGCCCCATTTGGCGTGCGCGTCGATCTTGGCGATCCTGGCGAAGAACGCCTCCAATTGGGCGAGGCTTTCGACCTGGTGATGTGACCCGACCGTCGCTTCCCGCGCGCCGTTCGATTCGGTCATGATCTGGAACTTGAGGTCGTCGAGGCCGACCTGCGAGCCGATCTCGCGTTCTCATTCTTTAATAGTTCGAGCACGGTCTGCTTGTGGCCGAACTTGGCGTCGATCTGCCACCTGGCACTGAACATCGCCGCCGCCTCACTCGTCCCATGCCTGCACGACGGTCTGCCGCACGATCAGGCCGTTCTTCAGCTCCAGCATCGCCGCGCAGAACACCTTGGTCCCGTCCGGATAGGCGCAGGCCTGGGTGAAGGCGAGATTGTTGCCGTCGGCGATGGTGGTGTCGACCTTGTGGGTCATCGCCCGGCTGCAGATGTCGTCCCAGAACGTGGTGATCGCAGCGCGCCCGCGGATTTCGCGCGGCTTGCTCGGCGGGTTGTTGCGGTCGATCACCCGCACCAATGCGTCGTCGGCATAGAAGCTCGCCAGCAATTTTCCATCACGGCCCTCAATCGCCTTCTTGATCGCAGCGCCGTCTATCGTCTGTGTCTTGGTCGGCAATTTTTCCTCCATAGGCCCGTCTTCTCGGATCGGGTGGTTGCTTGATCAGGCACTGCCCGGCGCTCGCCGCCGGGCAGTGGCTTCTTCACTGCGACTTCGCCTTGACGGCCGCGAACACCTCGTCGGACTGCTTCTTGAAAGTGGCGAGATCGACCTGGCTGCCGTTGAGCATCGTCGACCAGTGGCGCACGATCGCCGCCATCGCCACCGCCTCCTTGATCTCCTCGTCGCTGGCGCCATTGAGCTTGGCCGCCTGCGTGTGGAAATAGATGCAGTACTGGCAGGGGATCTGCGAGGCGACGGCGAGGCCCATCAATTCCTTGGTCTTGCCGTCGAGCGCGGTGTTTGGGTTGAGCTGCACGCCCTTGATCTCGGCCCAGGCGCCGGCAACGGCGACGTCCGGCAGCGTCTTGAACATGTCCGGTACCGAGCCGAGCGTTGCCTGGATGTCCTTGTAGGCAGCCGTCGCCGAGGCGTCTTCGGCCTTGGCAGGAACGATCGCCAACAGCGCGCCAACGCCTGCCGCCAGCACCAGTGATTTGAGTGTCGACTTCAGCATTTTATTCCTCCCTTCGCAGCGCCTTTCCCGGCGATATCCGCCTGGCCTGCATGGGACGAAGTGATAGCGCTTACGCATGCCCGGCCGCTTCGCCCGAAAGCGCCATGGCTCCTATGGCCCGTGCGGGCCAGCGTGCCGGGCCGAGAACGCCGCCGCCGCCGCCCGCGACGGCAGGTCCAGCTTGAGCAGAATATTGGCTACGTGGCGCTTGACGGTGTGTTCGCTCAGCCCGAGTTCGGCGGCGATCGCGGCATTGCTCTTGCCATCGGCGATGAGGTTCACCACCTCGCTTTCGCGTGCCGTCAGTGCGGCCGGCTCGGCAGCCTTGGCCTTCGGCCGGCAGGCCGGCTCCAGATGCTGTTCCGAGGTCGCCTGCACCAGCGCCAGCGGCTCATCCAGCTCGTCAAGCGCGATGCGCCCGGCGTCATTGAAATGAAGGCCTGAACCGGCGGCGAGGTCGGCGACCAGCCGCGAAGCGAGGATGTCGCCGCGCCCGGCATGCGCGGCAAGCTGCATCGTCACGCGCGCCGTCAACCCCGTCGGCGGCCCACGCAACTCGACCTCGCCGACATGCACGCCCTGCGCGCTGGCGACGCCGATCTCCTGCGCCGCATCGCGCAGCGCCGCCGCACAGCGTACGGCCCGCGCCGGGCCGTCGAAGCGCGCCATCATCAGCTCGCCATTCGTGCCGGCCGGGCGGCCGCCATGGCGCCCGACCAGCAGCCGCCATGTTTCCTGAAAACGCTGGCTGCGCTCGCTCCACATGCGGTCGCCAAGCCGCGCCGTGTCGTAGATCCGGGTGACCAGCAGTGCAGCCAGCACGCGCTCGGCCTCGGCAACGGCGCGCGCTCCGGTCAGGAACTCCTCGATCAGATCGGCCACCCGGTCGACATCGCCGGTCCAGATCGGGTGATCGCGCCCGGGCACCTCGACCAGCCGCGAATTCGGGATCTTCCTTGCCAGGAAGCGGCTGGCCTCCGGGTCGACGCGCGCATCGTTGCGGCGATGGACCAGCAGCGTCGGTGCGCTGATCGCCGCCAGCACGCCGCGCACGTCGATAGCTGCATTCATGCGGGCCAGGGCGATTGCCGCGGTCGGGCTCGCCGACAGCCGCTCGAAGCGCGCCCACCATGTGGCGAAACGCGGATCGTCGACGCGGCCGGGTGCGAAATGCGGCAGGGTGGCGCCGGTGCCCCATGCGGTCTCCGCCGTCGCGATGAACGCCTCCAGGCGTTCCGGCGGCATCACCCATTTGTGGAAATGCGAATAGCCGCCATAAAGCGCCAGCGCCCGCGTCCGCTCCGGGTAGGTGGCGGCGAACAGCATTGCCATCGGCGCGCCTTCCGAAGCGCCGAGCAAGGCGGCGCGGCCGCTGCCGGTCGCATCCATCACCGCGCGCACATCGTCCATGCGGGTTTCGAGGCTGGGCAGATGGTGGGCATCGACGCGATCGGACAGACCGGTGCCGCGCTTGTCGAACAGGATCAGCCGTGAGAACGCGGAAAGCCGCTTCAACAGCCGGGTGTAGCCCTCGTCTTCCCAGTGCAGGTCGAGATTGGAAATGAAACCCGGCACGAAGACGAGATCGAGCGATCCCTGGCCGACCACCTGATAGGCGATCCGCACGTCGCCACTGAGCGCGTATCGAGTTTCGATCGGCCTCACTAGGTTTGTCCGCCCGACCCGACGAATTCTTGTCGCCGATCATAGCAGAGGCGCGCAGCTTGCGGCAGATGAAACTTTAGAGAGCGTGAATGTGGGCCCGCGGCGCCTACTTCTGTGACGCGGCGGTCGTCTCGGTGTTCGCTCCGCCAGCGCTGAAACCTGCGCCCTCCGGCGCGCCAGGCCGCTTGATGTGTGGCGCGGCCGCGACGACAAGCTCGTTGAACCCTTCGCCGCCGCTGTCCAGCATCTCGAACAATTGCCGGCGCATCCTCGGCTCCCAGAACTTGTTGATGTGCTCGGCGACGCCGGCAATGCCTTGCTCGCGCGGCTTTGAGTGGAAAAAGGCGGCGATCTGGTTGGCCATGCGAACCAGCTTTTCGCTGGTGCTCATGAGGTGGCCCTCGTCATGCGACATGCTTGGCAACTCCGGAAACCACTCGGTCAGGATGGGTAAAAATATCGAAATCGTCGCCGCGCACCAGCGCCACCAGCGTCATGCCGGCATCGTCCGCGGTGCGGATGGCAAGTGCGGTCGGCGCCGAGACGGCAATGATGACGGCCGAGCCGATCGCCGCGGTCTTCTGCACCATCTCGACCGAAACGCGCGACGTGACGACGACGGCCCCCGACCTGCCGTCGATACCGGCTTTGGCCAGCGCGCCAGCCAGCTTGTCCAGCGCGTTGTGGCGGCCGACATCCTCACGCGCCATGACGATGCCCTTGCCGGGGAGGTAAAAACCGGCGGCGTGGACGGCACCGGTCTCGCCGTGCAGCGGCTGCAGCTTCGACAAAAGCTTGACCGAGCGGACGATGTCATTGGCCTGAAGTGTAAGTTGCGACGCACCGACCGGGTTTACCGAGCGCATCGCCTCCTCGATCGATTCGATGCCGCACAGCCCGCAGCCGACCGGCCCAGCCAGCCTGCGCCGCCGCGCTTCGAAGCGGGTGTTGGCCTGGTCCTTCAGCCGGATCTGCATGTCGATGCCGGCACCGTGATCCTCGACCTCGATCGCTTCGATTTCGTCCGGCGAGGCAATGATGCCTTCGGTCAGCGAGAAGCCGAGCGCGAAATCCTCGAAATCAGCCGGGCTTGCCATCATCACCGCATGCGTGGTGCCGGCAAAGGAGAACGCCACCGGCGTCTCTTCCGGCACCATGCGGTTGGCGGCCGCAGTGCCGCCGGCGCGGCGCGCGAGGCGCGAGATCTGTGTGACAGCACGACGTTTGGGCATCACGCGGCACCCCCCTCTGGCCTGCCCTCTTTGTCATCATTTGGCATCTCCCCCTCAAGGGGGGAGATCGGCAGTTCAGGCGTCGCGGCGCACCTTTCGACATTGGTGATTGGCGAAAGTCGAGATGACATCCAATCTCCCCCCCTGAGGGGGAGATGGCCGGCAGGCCAGAGGGGGGTACTCCGGCACGAAACCAAAACCGCTACTCCGCTGCTTGCAGCGGGGCGATGCGGCGGCTTTGCTTTGCCTGCTCGTCATAGTCGCGCTGCCATTCCGACGGGCCGTTGGATGCACCCACCTGCACCGCGGTCACCTTGTATTCCGGGCAGTTGGTCGCCCAGTCGGAGAAGTCGGTGGTGATGACGTTAGCCTGGGTGTCGGGATGGTGGAAGGTCGTATAGACGACGCCCGGCGACACCCGCTCGGTGATCAGCGCGCGCAGCGTCGTCTCGCCGGAGCGGCTGGTCAGCCGCACCCAGTCGCCGTCGCGCAGGCCGCGATTTTCGGCATCGTGCGGATGGATCTCCAGCCGGTCCTCGCTATGCCAGACCACATTGTCGGTGCGCCGGGTCTGCGCGCCGACATTGTATTGCGACAGGATGCGGCCGGTGGTCAGCAGCAGCGGGAAGCGCGGTCCGGTCCTTTCGTCGGTCGCGACGTATTCGGTGCGGATGAACTTGCCCTTGCCGCGCACGAAGCCGCCGATATGCATGATCGGCGTGCCTTCCGGCGACTTCTCGTTGCAGGGCCACTGCACCGAGCCCACCCGGTCGAGAAGGTCGAAGGAAACGCCGGCGAAACTTGGTGTTGTCTTGGCGATCTCGTCCATGATCTGGGACGGATGCGTGTAGTTCCAGCCGAGGCCGAGCGCCTTGGCGAGCTCCTGCGTCGTTTCCCAGTCGGCATAGCCGCATTTCGGCTCCATCACCTTGCGCACCATGTTGATGCGGCGCTCGGCATTGGTGAAGGTGCCGTCCTTCTCGAGGAACGTCGAGCCGGGCAGGAACACATGCGCGTAGTTGGCCGTCTCGTTGAGGAAGAGGTCGTGCACGACGACGCATTCCATCGCGGCGAGACCGGCGGCGACATGCTTGGTGTCGGGGTCCGACTGCAGGATGTCCTCGCCCTGCACATAGAGCCCCTTGAACGAGCCGTCGACGGCCGCATCCAGCATATTGGGGATGCGCAGGCCGGGCTCGTCGTCGAGCTTGACGCCCCACAGGCTCTCATAGATGGCGCGCACCGCGTCGCCTGAAATGTGGCGATAGCCGGGAAGCTCGTGCGGGAACGAGCCCATGTCGCAGGAGCCCTGCACATTGTTCTGGCCGCGCAGCGGGTTCACGCCGACGCCCGGCCGGCCGATATTGCCGGTCGCCATGGCGAGGTTGGCAATGGCGATGACGGTGGTCGAGCCCTGGCTGTGCTCGGTCACGCCGAGGCCGTAATAGATCGCGCCGTTACCGCCGCGGGCGTAGAGCCGCGCCGCGCCGCGTATGTCGTCGGGATCGACATTTGCAAGCTGGCCGACCACTTCCGGGCTATTTTCCGGCAGCGCCACGAACGATGCCCAGTCCTGGAACTCGTCCCAGTCGCAGCGCTCGCGGATGAACGCCTCGTCGAACAGGCCCTCGGTGACGATGACATGGGCAAGTGCGGTCAGCATGGCGACGTTGGTGCCCGGCTTCAGCGGCAGATGGAACTGCGCCTCGACGTGGGCCGAGCGCACGATGTCGGTGCGGCGCGGATCGAGCACGATCAGCTTGGCGCCCTCGCGCATGCGCTTTTTCATGCGCGAGGCGAACACCGGATGCGCATCGGTCGGATTGGCGCCGATCAGCAGGATCACGTCCGTCTGCTCGATCGAATCGAAGTCCTGCGTGCCGGCGGAGGTGCCGAAGGTCTGGCCGAGACCATAGCCGGTCGGCGAATGGCAGACGCGGGCGCAGGTATCGACATTGTTGTTGCGGAAGCCCTGCCGGACAAGCTTCTGGACGAGGTAGGTCTCCTCGTTGGTGCAGCGCGAGGAGGTGATGCCGCCGATCGAGGTGCGGCCGTACTGGTACTGGATGCGGCGGAATTCATTCGCCGTATGGGTGAGCGCCTCTTCCCACGACACTTCGCGCCACGGATCGCTGACCTTCTCGCGGATCATTGGTTTCAGGATACGGTCCTTGTGCGTCGCGTAGCCATAGGCGAAGCGGCCCTTGACGCAGGAGTGGCCGTGGTTGGCCTTGCCTGCCTTGTAGGGCATCATGCGGATGACCTCGTCGCCCTTGACCTCGGCCTTGAACGAACAGCCGACGCCGCAATAGGCGCAGGTGGTGACGGTCGAGCGCTCGGGCAGGCCTTTCGCCAGCACGGTCTTTTCCCTCAGCGCATCGGTCGGGCAGGCCTGCACGCAGGCCCCGCACGACACGCATTCGGAATCGACGAACGCCTCGTGCATGCCGGCCGAGACCCTAGATTCGAAGCCGCGGCCCTCGATGGTCAGCGCGAACGTGCCCTGCACCTCCTCACAGGCGCGCACGCAGCGCGAGCAGACGATGCACTGCGTCGGATCGTAGGTGAAATAGGGGTTCGATTCATCGCGGGCGATGTAATCGATGGTCAGCGAGCCATGGCCGGGCGCCACGCCGTTTTCCTGCTTGACGTGGTTGCGGCCGTCCACGCCATAGCGGTTCTCGGTCAGGCCGACCGTCCTGACGACCTTGTCGAACTCGCTGGCGCCAGTGCCGGCCTTCTCGCCCCACGCCGCCGGATGGTCGGAGACGTAGAGTTCCATCACGCCGCGGCGAATGGCGTCTAGCCGGTCGCTCTGCGTATGCACGACCATGCCTTCGCCGACCGGCGTCGTGCACGAGGCCGGCGTGCCGCCGCGCCCGTCGATCTCGACGAGGCAGACCCGGCAGGAGCCGAACGAGTCCAGCATGTCGGTGGCGCACAGTTTCGGGATTTCGACGCCGGCTTCCATCGAAGCGCGCATGATCGAGGTCCCCGCCGGCACCGTCACCGACTTGCCGTCGACCGTCAGCGTTACCTTTTGTTCCGCTTCAGAGGCGGGTGTGCCGTAGTCGATTTCCTGGACCAGCGATTTGATGTCGAATGCCGCGTTCATGCCTGTCCGCTCCTATTCCGCTGCTTCGGCGACCGGCGTCGGCCGAAAGTCGTCCGGGAAATGGTTGAGTGCACTCATCACTGGATATGGGGTGAAGCCGCCGAGAGCGCAAAGCGAGCCGAACTTCATCGTGTTGCAAAGGTCGGTGACCAGCGCGATCTGCTTTTCCGGTTCGACGTTCTGGGCGAGCCGGTCCAGCACCTCGACACCGCGCGTCGAGCCGATGCGGCACGGCGTGCATTTGCCGCAGCTCTCGATGGCGCAGAATTCCATGGCAAAGCGTGCCTGCTTCAGCATGTCGGCGCTGTCGTCGAAAACGACGATGCCGGCATGGCCGATCAGCCCGTCCTTGGCGGCAAACGCTTCGTAGTCGAACGGCGTGTCGAACAGGGCGCGCGGGAAATAGGCGCCGAGCGGGCCACCCACCTGCACCGCTTTGACCGGGCGTCCCGTCGCCGTGCCGCCGCCGATATCGTCGACGATCTCGCCCAGCGTCATGCCGAACGCCGCCTCGTAGAGACCGGGATACTTGACGTTGCCGGCAATCTGGATCGGGATGGTGCCGCGTGAACGGCCCATGCCGAAATCCTTGTAGAAGGCGGCGCCCTTGTCCATGATCACCGGCACCGAGGCCAGCGAGATGACGTTGTTGATCACTGTCGGCTTGCCGAACAGGCCCTTGTGCGCCGGCAGCGGCGGCTTGGCCCGCACCTGTCCGCGCTTGCCTTCGAGGCTGTCGAGCAGGGCGGTTTCCTCGCCGCAAACATAGGCGCCGGCGCCGACGCGCACTTCCATGTCGAATGAATTGGCCGAGCCGAGCACATTGACGCCGAGCACGCCGGCCTTGCGGGCGATCTCGACGGCCTTCTGCATAACCGCCACCGCGTGCGGATATTCGGAGCGGATATAGATAAAGCCCTTGGTCGCGCCGGTGGCGATGCCGGCGATCGCCATGCCTTCGATCAGCACGAAGGGGTCGCCTTCCATGATCATGCGGTCGGCGAACGTGCCGGAATCGCCTTCATCGGCATTGCAGACGATGTATTTGCGGTCGGCCGACGTATCGAGCACAGTTTTCCATTTGATGCCGGTCGGGAAGCCGGCGCCGCCACGACCGCGCAGCCCGGACTCGGTCACCTGCTTGACGACCTCGGCCGGCGTCATCGCCACTGCATTCTGCAGGCCCTTCAGCCCGCCATGCGCCTTGTAGTGATCGAGCGACAGCGGATCGGTGACGCCGCAGCGCGCAAAGGTCAGCCGCGTCTGCCTGGCAAGGAACGGGATCTTGTCCGGTGCGCCCAGCCAGCGCTTGTGGTGGCCGCCGGTGAGGAAGCCGCAGTCGAACAGGCTTTTGACGTCGGAGGGCTTCACCGGCCCATAGGCGACGCGGCCATTAGCTGTTGCCACTTCGACCATCGGCTCGAGGAAATAGGCGCCGCGCGAGCCGTTGCGCACGATCTTGGCCTCAATGCCGCGCTCGGCCAGTTCCGCCCGAATCGCCTTGGCGACCTTTTCCGCGCCGAGCGCCAGCGCGCCGGAATCGCCGGGAATATAGATACGCGGGATCATGAGCGCACCTCGGCAACGATCTCGTTGAGCTTTTCGTCGTCGAGCCGACCGATCACCTCCCCGTCCAGCATCGCCGACGGTGAGCAGGCGCAAAGGCCGAGGCAATAGACCGGCTCCAGCGTCACCGAACCGTCACGGGTTGTCTCGTGGAAGCCGATGCCCAGCAATGATTTGAGCTTGGCGGCGATCGCATCCGAACCCATCGATTGGCAGGCTTCCGCCTGGCAGAGCTTCAGCACATGGCGGCCAGCCGGCTGGCTGCGATAATCGTGATAGAAGGTCACGACGCCGTGCACCTCGGCCCTGGAGATGTTCAGCGCCTCGGCGATGACCGGAAGCGCGTCCTGCGGCACATAACCGAACTCTTCCTGGATGCCGTGCAGGATCGGCAGCAGCGGGCCTTCGAGGCCTTCCAGCTCGTGGATGATCGCCGCGGTGCGCGATGCGATCTCGGTACTTGCAGGCTGCATCGTCATGCAGCGCCCTCCCTGGTCGTGGCGGTCTTCCGCTAAGTGCTTAGGAAATCAGAGGAAACCCGCTAAATCAATAAAGCCGATCCGTTGCTCGATAGAAATCTTCTATCGATCGCGTTCACCAGCATTGTCTATCCTAACGGCGGCCGTGGAAATCGTCCGCCAGCGCCATTGCCTCGTCCAACAGCGCCGAGACCAGCGGCGTGTGCGGTTCGCGCCGCGCCGCCACCAGCCCGACCGTGTGGCTTGCGTCGGGCTCGACGATCGGGATCGCCCGGATCGGCTCGGAAAAACCGAAGGTTTCCGAGAGGTTAAGCGGCATGATCGACGACCATTTGCCGGTGCGGATATGCGAAAACAGCACGATCATCGAGTTGGATTCCAATGTCGGCCGCACCTGCACGCCGGCTTCGGCCAGATGCTGGTCGATGATGCGGCGGTTCTGCATGTCGGGCGTCAGCAGGCAGAGCGGCAGCTGACTGAGTTCCGCCCATGTCACTTTGTCGCGGTCGAAATAGGGGTTCCCGACAGCGGTGATCAGTTGGTAGCGCTCGTCGTAGAGCGGCACGCTGGTGACGCGTCCGAGCGGTTCGTTGTCGAGATAGGTGATACCGGCGTCGATGTCGAAATTGCCGAGCAGCGACAGCACCTCGATCGAGGTGCGCGACAGCACCGAGAAGGTGACGCCGGGATGCTTTGCCCGAAACGGCGTCGTCAGTCGCGCCACCATGGCCAGCGCCGTCGGGATCGCGGCGATGCGGATGCGCCCTGACAGGCCGTGGCGTGCCGCCCGCATCTCCTCGCGCATGGTCCTGCTGTCGCCGACGATGCGGCGCGCCCACACCAACACCTGCTTGCCTTCCGGCGTCAATCCCTGGAAGCGCGAGCCGCGCAGCACCAGCATCACGCCGAGCTGGCCTTCCAGCTGCTTGATGCCGGCCGAAAGCGTCGGTTGGGTGACGCCGCACACCTCCGCCGCCCGGCCGAAATGTTCTTCCCTGGCAAGTGCTATGAAGAATTCCAGCTTATCGATCATGCCGTCGGGAGCCTGTCACGGACGCTGTGTCCGATTGTAGCGCGCAACGTCGTGGAAATCGCCTTCGGCCGCAAGCCGCCTGTCTAAATCGTCCGCATCCACATCTTTCAGCCGGCTTACTGTTTCCCGCGATGGAATGCGGCGCTATGTGAATGAGACGGGGTCGTGGACTGGACACGACGGGAGACCGAACATGCTGGGCTGGTTCCGCAAGCTTTTGCCGCGCGAAGATCGCTTCTTCGACCTGTTCGAGCGGCATTCCCGCACCGTGGTCGGTGGCGCCGAGGCACTGCAGCAGCTTTTGCAGGGCAACGACATCGACCGCTGGTGTCAGACGATCATCGATCTCGAGGACGAAGCCGATCAGATCACCGCGGAAGTGCTGCTGGCCGTGCGCCGCTCCTTCATCACGCCCTTCGACCGCGGCGACATCAAGGACCTGATCCAGTCGATGGATGATGCCATCGACATGATGCACAAGACCGTCAAGACGGTAAAGCTGTTCGAAAAGAAGGAATTCGACCCGCTGATGCAGGAAATGGGGGGCGTCATCGTCGAGGCCGCCAAGTTGGTGGCCGAGGCGATCCCGCTTCTCGGCAAGGTCGGGGCGCATACGGTGCGCCTCAACGCCATCGCCGAGGAAGTCATGCGCGCCGAAGGCCGGGCCGACGACCTGCACGAACAGGGCCTGAAGGACCTGTTCAAGCGGCACGGCCGCAGCGATCCTATGGCCTATCTGATCGGCAGCGAGATCTACGGCCAGCTGGAAAAGGTGGTCGACCGCTTCGAGGACGTCGCCAACGAAATCAGCGGCATCGTCATCGAGAACGTATAGTGGAAGCCGCGATAGCCTTTCCGGTGCTGGTCGGCCTTGTCGTCGTCGCGCTGTTCTTCGATTTCCTCAACGGCCTGCACGATGCCGCCAACTCTATCGCCACCATCGTCTCCACCCGGGTGCTGCGGCCGCATTATGCGGTGTTCTGGGCGGCCTTCTTCAATTTCATCGCCTTCATGTTCTTCGGTCTCCACGTAGCGGAGACGCTCGGAACCGGCATCATCGACGCCAGCATCGTCACGCCGGCAGTGGTCTTCGCAGCACTTGTCGGCGCCATCGTCTGGAATATCGTCACCTGGCTCGTCGGAATTCCGTCCAGCAGCTCGCACGCTCTGATCGGCGGTTTGGTCGGCGCCGGCGTTGCCAAGGCAGGCACCGGTGCCATCGTCTGGACCGGGTTGGGCAAAACGACGGCGGCCATCGTGCTATCGCCGGCGGCAGGCTTTCTGCTGGCGCTTGTCTTGATCCTCGCGGTCTCCTGGCTGTTGGTGCGGCAGACGCCGTTCGCCGTCGACAGCACCTTCCGCGTCATGCAGTTCTTTTCCGCCTCGCTCTATTCGCTCGGCCATGGCGGCAACGACGCGCAGAAGACTATGGGCATCATCGCCGTGCTGCTCTATTCGCAAGGCATGCTCGGCGCGAATTTTTACGTGCCGCTTTGGGTCGTCATCACCTGTCAGTCGGCGCTGGCGCTGGGCACGTTGCTCGGCGGCTGGCGCATCGTCCACACGATGGGCTCGAAGATCACCCGGCTGAACCCGATGCAGGGTTTCTGCGCCGAGACCGGCGGAGCGATCACCCTGTTCGCCGCCACCTGGCTCGGTATTCCTGTATCGACCACGCACACGATCACCGGCGCCATCATCGGCGTCGGCGCCGCCCGCCGCGTCTCCGCCGTTCGCTGGGGCATTGCCGGTAACATCGTGGTGGCATGGATCGTCACCCTGCCGGCAACCGCGGCGATCGCGGCTCTCACCTACCTCGCGGTCGGCCTGGCATGGTGACAGCACCGTAGCACTGCGCGGCAGGCGATGCGCCGTATCTACCTATCCACAAGGTTCAGGATGTTGCCGTCCGGATCCTTGAACCATGCGACCTTCATGCCCTGACCGACATGAACATCGCCCTCCAGCGTCAGGCCTGGCATGTCGTAATGCTCGAAGGTCACGCCCTTCGATTTCAATGCCTCAACGATCTTGCCGAGTTCGTCGCCGACCGTCCATGTCACAGCCGTCGCCTTGTTGGTCCCAGCGAAGTTCGAACGGTAGACGTTGATGCTGGTGTCGCCGCTTTTATAGACGATCAGTTCGCCACCTTCATTGTGCACCTCTTTCAGGCCAAGGACCCCTTCGTAGAATGCCTTGGCCTTGGCCAGGTCCTTCACGGCGAGATTGGCCGTCGCGTTGCTGTTTGCGAGCATGATTCGTCTCCTTCCCTGGCTGTCATTCCATGCTCATGAAATAGGCTGCGTTGACGATTTGGCGACGGCTGCTCCCACTGGAAATGCCGTCATATGCTCGCTGCCTCCCCGATACGCCGCTGCAATTGGTGGTCCATCGCTTGGTTCTGTTCCGGAACTGCATTATCTGGAGCGGAAAAGTAGAGGAAAAACTCATGCCCGCCGCCAATGAAAACGTGACCAAGGAAATCGTTATCGAGCGCCTGAAGACGGTCAATGGGCCGGATTTCACCGGCAATATCGTCGACCTCGGCCTGGTTTCCGAGATTTTCATTGCCGATGCCAAGGTGTTCTTTTCGATCACCGTTCCCGCTGCCCGTGCCCAGGAGATGGAACCGCTGCGTGCGGCGGCCGAACGTGTCGTCAAGGCGATCCCCGGTGTTGCCGGCGCCGTGGTCGCGCTGACGGCGGAAAAGAAGGGTGGCGGCATGGAGGCGCCGGTTCCGCAAAGACCGGCTCAGAGGCCCGCTCCGCCGGCCGCACCTGCGCGTCCCGCGCCGCAGGCGCCCGCCTCGCACAGCCAGGGCAAGCGCGGCGTACCCGGCATCGAAGCGATCATCGCCGTCGCTTCCGGCAAGGGCGGCGTCGGCAAGTCGACCACCGCCGTCAATATCGCCCTTGGGCTTGCCGCCAACGGGCTGCGGGTCGGGGTGCTCGATGCCGACATTTATGGCCCTTCCATGCCGCGTCTGCTCAACATTCGTGGCAGGCCTCAGACCGTCGACGGCAAGATCCTGAAGCCGATGCAGAATTATGGCCTCAAGGTCATGTCGATGGGCTTCCTCGTCGATGAGGAGACGCCGATGATCTGGCGCGGGCCGATGGTGATGTCGGCATTGACGCAGATGCTGCGCGAGGTCGAATGGGGACCGCTTGATGTGCTCGTCGTCGACATGCCGCCCGGCACCGGCGATGCCCAGCTGACCATGGCCCAACAGGTGCCGCTGGCCGGCGCCGTCATCGTCTCGACGCCACAGGACCTGGCCCTGATCGATGCGCGCAAAGGCCTCAACATGTTCAGAAAGGTCGACGTGCCGCTATTGGGTATCGTCGAAAACATGAGCTATTTTCTCGCCCCCGATACGGGAAAACGCTACGACATCTTCGGCCATGGCGGCGCCCGCCGCGAGGCCGAGCGTCTCGGCGTCACCTTCCTTGGCGAAGTGCCGCTCGAGATGGGCATCCGCGAAAGCTCCGATGCCGGCACGCCAGTGGTGGTCTCCAAGCCGGATGGCGCTGAGGCGAAAATCTATCGCGACATCGCCGCCAAGGTCTGGGACCGCGTCAATGAAGAGCGCGGCGCGGCCGAGGCTGCAGTGCCGAGCATCGTGTTCGAGTGATGCGGATGTCCCTCCCCAAGTGGGCCCCTTGAGGGGGAGGGTGGCCGGAAGGGTCAGGTAGGGTCCGCGGCGACGCGCTCCAACTTTTCCGGGATAGCGGGCTGACAAACCACGATCCCGTCTAGCGCGGAGGCAGATGTATGTCTTTCGTACCAAAGAGCGGATTCGGATGGCGCGTGCCCCTTGCCTGCTCCCGCGCGTTGTCATATCGATTTGTCATACAAATACGGAGACCACGATGGCAGGCGCCCCCACCCACAAGAAAAAATTTCGCTCGCAGGAGTGGTTCGACAATCCCGACAATCCGGGCATGACGGCACTCTATCTGGAGCGCTACCTGAATTACGGGCTGACGCGGGCCGAACTGATGTCCGGCAAGCCGCTGATCGGCATCGCCCAGACCGGCTCCGACCTGTCGCCCTGCAACCGCCATCACATCGAACTGGCCAAGCGCGTGCGCGAAGGCATCGTCTCGATGGGTGGCATCCCTTTCGAGTTCCCTTGCCACCCGATCCAGGAGACCGGCAAGCGGCCGACTGCTGCACTTGACCGCAACCTTGCCTATCTCAGCCTGGTAGAGGTGCTCTACGGCTATCCGCTCGACGGCGTGGTGCTCACCATCGGCTGCGACAAGACGACGCCGGCCATGCTGATGGCCGCGGCCACCGTCAACATTCCGGCTATCGCGCTTTCGGTCGGCCCGATGCTCAACGGCTGGCACAAGGGCAAGCGCACCGGCTCCGGCACCATCGTCTGGGAATCGCGCCAGCGCCTGTCGGCCGGCGAGATTGGCTATGACGAGTTCATGGATATCGTTGCCTCCTCGGCGCCGTCGACCGGCTATTGCAACACGATGGGTACCGCCACCACGATGAATTCGCTGGCCGAGGCGCTCGGCATGCAATTGCCGGGCTCGGCCGCTATCCCCGCCCCCTATCGCGAGCGCGGCCAGATCGCCTACGAGACCGGAAAGCGCATCGTCGACATGGTGCATGAGGATCTGAAGCCCTCCGACATCATGACCCGTAAGGCCTTCGAGAACGCCATCGTCGTCAACTCGGCGATCGGCGGCTCGACCAATGCGCCGATCCACCTCAACGCCATCGCCCGCCATCTCGGCGTTTCGCTCGACAATGACGATTGGCAGAAGGTCGGCCTCAACATACCGCTCATCGTCAATCTGCAGCCGACGGGCGAATATCTCGGCGAGGACTATCACCATGCCGGCGGCGTGCCGGCCGTGGTCGCCGAACTGATGAAGGGCGGCCTGCTGCCCTATCCGGAAGCCATGACAGCTAACGGCAAGACCATCGGCGACAATTGCAGCGGCGCCGTCAACGAGAACCTCGACGTCATCCGCACGGTTGCCGAGCCGCTGAAAGCCAATGCCGGCTTCATCAATCTCAAGGGCAATCTGTTCGATTCGGCGATCATGAAGACCAGCGGCATCTCGCCCGAATTCCGCGAGCGCTATCTGTCGAACCCGAAGGACCCCGAAGCCTTCGAGGGCAACGCCATGGTCTTCGACGGCCCCGAGGACTATCACGCCCGCATCGACGACCCGGCACAGGGAATTGACGAGCACACCATCCTGTTCATGCGCGGCGCCGGCCCGATCGGCTATCCCGGCGGCGCCGAAGTCGTCAACATGCAGCCGCCTGCCTATCTGATCAAAAAGGGCATCCACGCGCTGGCCTGTATCGGCGACGGTCGCCAGTCGGGCACGTCGGGCTCGCCGTCGATCCTCAACGCCTCGCCGGAAGCCGCCATCGGCGGCGGCCTGGCGCTGCTGAAGACCGGCGACCGCGTCCGCATCGACCTGCGCAAGGGCACCGCCGACATCCTCGTTAGCGACGACGAGATCACGCGCCGCCGCGCCGAGCTGCAAAACAATGGCGGCTATCAGTATCCGAAGCACCAGACGCCCTGGCAGGAAATCCAGCGCGGCATGGTCGACCAGTTTTCCGAAGGCATGGTGCTGAAGCCGGCGGTGAAATACCAGGATGTGGCTCATACAAGCGGCGTGCCGAGGGACAATCATTGACCAGGGTCCGTCGCACGAGCCAGCCGCCGGTGCAGGCAATTTGCCGAGGTCAGCGCCAGGAGGGGTAGGGGTGGGGGTACATCGTAGAGCGAAAGCCTCGGCTTTCCACTTGCGATAGCCTGCCGTTAATGGGCAGAAATGCCCGGCACAGGGTTGGACGCGGTCATTTGTCAACAGCGATTGCTCCCGCGAGAACGGCAATGCTTGACAAGCGGGCGTGACAAATCCACGATCATCGCAAGGGGTGCATCGCGACGACCCCGTGAGGCGTCAGCCCAACGTTCGCGTCCAAGCTTCTCTTTCAAGGAGGTGGACGCCATGCCGTCAACAACCGCTATCACTGTATCGCAACTGTCCCGTCTGATTGGGCTGCCGGGTGCACCCGCAATCATCGACGTCCGCATCGATGATGACTACAACGCCGATCCGCGCCTGCTGCCGGGGTCGGATCGTCGTGATTTCAGGAGTGTCTCGAACTGGGCTGCCGACTTCGCCGGCAGGCAAGTGACAGTTGTCTGCCAACAGGGAAAAAAGCTCTCGCAAGGCGTGGCCGCATGGCTACGGCAGGAGGGCGTTGCCGCCGAATCGCTCGATGGCGGGTTTGAAGCGTGGCGCGATGCCAAGGGCCTTCTCGTTCACGCCGACAAGATACCGCCCGCCGATGCCAAGGGCCGCACCGTTTGGGTGACGCGTACGCGCCCGAAGGTCGACCGCATCGCCTGCCCCTGGCTGATCCGGCGCTTCATCGATCCTCACGCGGTCTTTCTCTTCGTCGAGCCGGCCGAAGTGGCGGCCGTCGCCGATCGTTTTCAGGCCATCCCTTTCGACATCGAGAACGTGTTCTGGAGCCACCGCGGCGAACGCTGCACCTTCGACACCATGATCGAGGAGTTCGGGCTCAAATCCGAAGCGCTCGATCGCCTGGCCACGATCATACGCGCTGCCGATACTGCGAGCCTCGATCTTGTTCCACAGGCGGCCGGGTTCCTGGCCGCCTCGCTTGGCCTGTCACGGATGTTTCGCGACGATCTGGAGCAGCTCGAGGCCGGCATGCTCCTTTACGATGCGTTTTTCCGCTGGTGCCGCGATGCCACCGAGGAGACGCATAACTGGCCGGTCGCCGGCGCAGTCAGTCTCGGCGCAGGCAAACCATCGTGAGCGCCGTCCTTTCGAAAAAGCCGGCGGAGATCCAGGAGCCCGCTGTGCCGAGCTTCCGGCAGGCCGTGAAGGTCTGGGCGAAAATCGGCGTGCTCAGCTTTGGCGGCCCGGCCGGGCAGATCGCGCTCATGCACAAGGAACTGGTCGAGGAACGGCGCTGGATCGGCGAACAGCGCTTTCTGCATGCGTTGAACTACTGCATGCTGCTCCCTGGCCCCGAGGCCCAGCAACTCGCCATCTATATCGGCTGGTTGCTGCACAAAACGGCCGGCGGCCTTGTTGCTGGCATTCTCTTCGTCGTGCCGGGCGCGCTTGTCATGCTCGTCCTGAGCAGCCTCTATGCGCTCTATGGCGATGTACCGCTCGTCGCGGCGCTGTTTTTCGGGGTCAAGGCGACCGTGCTCGCCATTGTCATCGAGGCGGTGATCCGGATCGGCAGACGCGCGCTGAAAAACCCGGTCATGGTGTCGATCGCACTCGCCGCCTTCATCGCCATCTACGCGTTGAACGTGCCGTTTCCGCTGATCGTGCTGCTTGCCGGGCTGGCAGGCTGGATCGGCAACCGTAGTGCGCCGGCAGTTTTTTCCGGCGCCTCGCATGGCAAGGGCGATGTTCCCGACATAAAGGGCGTGGTCGATCTGATGTTCGAGCGCGGTGAACTGACCCACGTCAGGCCGACACGATGGCACGCGCCGCGCACTTTGGCGATCTGGCTGCCGATCTGGCTGGGGCCTGTTCTGCTGGTCTGGGCTTTCGCCGGCCCTGCCAGCGTTTGGACTCAAATCGGTGGCTTCTTCAGTGTCATGGCGGTCGTCACCTTCGGCGGCGCCTACGCAGCCCTTGCCTATGTCGCGCAGGCAGCGGTCGAGTACTTCGGCTGGCTGGCACCCGGTGAAATGGTCGACGGCCTCGGACTTGCCGAAACCACGCCGGGTCCGCTCATCCTGGTCTTGCAGTTCGTCGGCTTCGTTGCCGCGTTCCGCCAGCCGGGCTTGCTGGCGCCGCTACTTGCCGGACTGTTTGGCGGGCTGTTCACGCTGTGGGCGACCTTTACCCCATGTTTCCTATGGATATTCCTTGGGGCGCCTTACATCGAAGCGCTGCGCGGCAACAAGGCGCTGTCGGCGGCGCTCGGTGCGATCACCGCCGCCGTCGTCGGCGTCATCATGAATCTCGCTCTATGGTTCGGCTTGCACGTCATCTTCGGCGAAGTGCGCAATGTCGGGCTTGGAATGGACGTGCCGGTGCTTTCATCGATAGACTGGCGCGCGGCGCTGCTTTCCTGTGCCTCGATGATCGCCATTCTGAAGCTGAAGATCGGTATGCTGCCGACGCTTGCCGGATCGGCGCTGGCCGGTGTCTTGTTGCTGGCGGCGAGCGGGTAACGCTCAGCCGCCCATTCTGCCGCGCGGCAGCTTGATCATATCGCCGAAGCGGGCGCGCAATTTGTCGTCGACCGGCTTTGGCACATGGCGCGGGAAGCGTTCGGCAAGCACGCGTTTCTTCTCGATGATCGCCCGCTGCAGGATATCGGGCCTGCCTTTCTCATTCCATTCCTTCGGCGAAAAGCGGTCGCCGACGGCCGGATAGAAATATTCGGTCTGCATCAGCCGCAGCGTCTGCTCGTTGCCGAGATAATGGCCCGGGCCCTTCAGGCAGACATCGGCAATCGTGTCGATCGACAGCGACTCGTCCGTCACTTCGATGCCGCGCACGCAGCGCAGGCAGTGGCCGAGCATGTCGTTGTCGATGATCAGGCTCTCAAGGCAAAAGCCGAGCAGCGAGGCGTGCATGCCGGCCGATTCGTAAACCAGGTTGAGGCCGGCAAGACCGGCCATCACGTCGGTTATGCCCTTTTCGTAGCCGGACTGAATATCAGGCAGTTTCGAATCTGTCATGCCGGCGGCCGAACCGCCCGGCAGGTCGTAAAATTGCGCCATCTGCGCGCAGGCCGCGGTCAGCACCGCCTGCTCGGCCGAACCGCCCGACATGGCGCCGGTCCGGAGATCCGAGACAAACGGCCAGGTACCGAAAATCGCCGGATGGCCTGGCTTGATGGCGTTGACGTAGATGAGGCCGACGAGGACTTCGGCGACCGCCTGCACCACGGCGCCGGCAATCGCCGCCGGTGCCGTCGCACCCGCCTGTCCTGCCGACAGCAGCAGGATCGGAATGCCGCCCTCGACGCAGGCTTCGAGAACGCCACAGGCGTCCTCGGCAAACTTCATCGGCGGCACGACGAAGCAGTTCGAATTGGAGACGAAAGGCCGCGCGCGAAAATTCTCTTCGCCGCCCGCGATCGCATAGAGCATGTCGAGCGCCGGCTTGACGTTCTCACGCACGGTAAACGAGGTGCCGACATGCTTCGACGTGCCCATGACGCAGGCGTAGAGCGTGTTGAAATCCATATCGAGCGGGTCGGGAATGTCGCGCGGCACCATCGGCCGCTGGAAGAAATGGATGTTGTCGAGCCCTTCGACCAGGCGCGCGGCATCGTAAATGTCCTGCAGCAGCGACTCGCGATACTCACGCTTTTCGACATCGACAAGATGCACCGCAGCACCGGCCGTGCCGTAGTGCACACGCTTGCCCTGGATCACCATGTCGTGCTTCGGATCCTGGCCGTGGAGGGTGAAATGCCGCGCCGCGTTCTTGATGGTGTCGAGCACAAGGCCGCGAGGAAAGCGCAGGCGGCCGTCCTCACTGAAGGTCGCGCCGGCTTTGGTCAGCGCCTCGATGCAGGAGGGGATGGCGTTGGCGAAGCCGACCGTCTCCAGAAGGGTAAGCACGGCCTCGTGGATACGTTCGCAATCGCTGCCGCTGAGCGGGCTGTAGCTTCCGCCTTCGAGGCCGGCACGCACCGGCTTGACGTCGTCGGCAAGCGGTGCCGCCCGCATGGCGCGGCGCGCCTCGCGCCCGCCGGACCGCCGCGAACGCTGGTCTGCGGACACGTCCTGCTTCTCATGGGCCATTGGCATGAAGGCACTCCAACTTTAGCTGCGGAGCGGGCGCGGCGGTTGGTCCACCATCGGCCTGCTTCGTCCCCTCTATACAGCGACTATGCCGCCGGCATTGGCACAGCCTATGTGCCAGCCGGTCCCGTCGCATATGCCAAGGAGCTAAAGAACCGGAGCCGCACTACATGCGCCAGGCTCCGGTCGGGGAAGGGAGATCAGGCCGCTGCCGGCCTGCGTCCAGCTGCCGTCGCCAGTTCGCGGATGCCGGGTTCGATGTGCTGCAACGCGATCGAGGAAATGCCCAAGCGCATGAAACGCGATGGCTTTTCGGTGCGGTCGAAGAAGCGGTCGCCAGGCTCGATGATGACGCTCCGTGAGGCCGCGGCCTCCGCCAGCCCGCGCGAATCGGTGCCGCGCGGCCCCTCGAGCCAGAGCGACGTGCCGCCGGCCGAATCGGTCGAGCGCCACTCCGGCAGGAAGGCGGAAATCGCATGGACCAGACGCTTGCGCCTCTCGTCGAAGGCGCTCGACAGCCGCCGCACCAGCGCCTCGTGATGGCCGAGCGACAGGAACAATGCGACGGCGCGCTGGTTGTTCGCCGGCGGATGGCGCAGCATGAAGCGGCGTAGCGCCCGAAGCTCGGAGATCAGCCCGGCCGAGGCGACGATGTAGCCGAGCCTGAGGCCGGGAGCCAGCGTCTTCGACATCGAGCCGACATAGACGACGCGGCCGGAGCGATCGAGGCTCTTCAGCGCCTGCTGCGGCGCCTCGTCCAGGAGCTGGCTGTCATATCCGTCCTCGATGATGATCTGGTTGTGCCGGTTGGCGCGCGCCAAAAGCTCCTGCCGCCGCTCTGCCGACAGCGGCACCATGGTCGGGCAATGGTGGCTGGGCGTGACGAAGACGAAGCCGGAATCATTGGGAATGGCCGAGGTTACGATGCCGGAGTGGTCGACCGGAACCGGCTGGATCTCGGCGCCGGCCAGCCGGAAGATCGAACGTGCATCGGGATAGCCCGGGTCCTCCATCGCCACCTTTGAGCCCTTGGTCATCAACAGCGTCGCCAGCATGTAAAGCGCGTTCTGCGCGCCCAACGTCACGATGATCTCGTCCGGATTGGCGAAGATGCCGCGTCGCGGCAGCAGCCGTGCCTGGATCTGCTCGATCAGGAGCGGATCGTCGCGGTCGACCATGTCGGATGCCCAGTTGCGGATTTCGAGCACCGCCAACGCCATGCGGTTGCACTCGCGCCATTCGGCGGTCGGGAACAGCGCCGGGTCGAATTGGCCATAGACGAAGGGGTATGACGACTTGATCCAGTTGTCGTGCTTGGCCGGCGGCGGCATGTCGCTCGCCGCGATCTGCCGACGCGCCTTCCAGTCGATCTCGTTGGCCTGGTCGGGCGCCTTCTGATGCGGCTTGGCCGGCGTCGCCAGCACTTCGGGATTGACGAAATGGCCGCGGCGCTCGCGCGCCACCAGGAAGCCCTGATCGACCAGCTGCTGGAAGGCCAGCACCACGGTGCCGCGCGCCACGCCGAGTTTTTCGGCAAGAATCCGGCAGGACGGAAGCGGCATGGAAGCCGCGATCTGCCGGTCGAGGATGGCGGCGACGATCGCCTGGCGGATCTGCGCCTGCAGGGTCTGACCGGATTCCGCCGAAATCCGGAACAGGCCGGACCATATGGCCGTGTCGTTTCGCTGTGGCATGGGAGATGTTCCTCGATGGCCAGCTTTTTTCACTTGGCTGGACCAGTCGAATGTACCGGTGGCACAAGGTGTTGCGCCAATCAATTTTTCTGATCGCTGGGATTTATGCCAGTGATCCTTTGAGCCGGCCCACGCTGCGCTGCGGCATCGCTGCGCATTGAAACAGATGGAATTCGACCCGATAGTTTGCCGCGACGACACGTGCCGGAAACATCCGGCCTGATAAGATGCATCTCAAGAGACCGGAGCGAAGCAGTGGATCAATCGTCCTTTCAAAAGCAGCTCGACGCATTGCGCGATCATCGTGCGGCCAAATCGGGCTCGATGCGCGAGGTTTTCGCTGCCGATCCGCAGCGCTTCGAGAGATTCTCCGCCAGTGACGGCGACCTGCTGCTCGACTGGTCGAAATGCGCGGTCGATGCGCGGACTATGGAGTTGCTGGAGAAGCTGGCTGAGGCCGCTGACCTCGAAGGCCGGCGCGACGCGATGTTTGCCGGCAAGAAGATCAACGTCACTGAAGGCCGTGCCGTGCTGCACACGGCGCTGCGCAACCTGACCGGCAAGGGCATCGTGCTCGACGGCCAGGACGTGAAGGCGGAAGTCCTTGCCGTACTCGACGCGATGGGTGCCTTCGCCGACGCGGTGCGTTCCGGCAAGGCGGCCGGCGCGACCGGCAAGAAAATCACCGACATCGTCAACATCGGCATCGGCGGCTCCGATCTCGGCCCGGCCATGGCGACGCTGGCGCTGGCGCCCTATCATGACGGGCCGCGCGCGCATTACGTATCCAATATCGACGGTGCCCATATCCACGACACGCTGAAGGGTCTTTCCGCCGAAACCACCCTGTTCATCATCGCCTCCAAGACCTTCACCACGGTCGAGACGATGACCAATGCCGAAACCGCGCG
Source organism: Mesorhizobium sp. M0145 (assembly GCF_040322355.1). Lineage (NCBI taxonomy): Bacteria > Pseudomonadati > Pseudomonadota > Alphaproteobacteria > Hyphomicrobiales > Phyllobacteriaceae > Mesorhizobium > Mesorhizobium sp. M0145. The sequence goes on along the minus strand of NZ_JAMYTK010000006.1, from coordinate 211,927 downwards.
CAGATGGGTCGAGAAAGCGCTCGGCAAGGAAGCGGTCGGCAAGCATTTCGCCGCCGTCTCGACGGCGCTCGACCTGGTCGCCAAATTCGGCATCGCGCCCGATCGCGTCTTCGGCTTCTGGGACTGGGTCGGCGGCCGCTATTCCGTCTGGGGTGCGATCGGTCTGCCGGTGATGATCGCCATCGGCCCGAAGGATTTTCGCGCCTTTCTCGACGGCGCCCATGAGATGGACGAGCAGTTCCGCACCGCGCCGCTGGCGGAGAACCTGCCGGCGCTGATGGGGCTGATTGGCTGGTGGCACCGCGTGATCTGCAAATACCCCGCTCGCGCCGTCATCCCCTACGATCAGCGTCTGTCCAGGCTGCCGGCCTATCTGCAGCAGCTCGACATGGAATCGAACGGCAAGAGCGTCACCCTGGACGGCGGCGCTGTAACGACGCCGACCGGCCCGCTGGTCTGGGGCGAGCCCGGCACCAATGGCCAGCATGCCTTCTTCCAGTTGCTGCATCAGGGCACCGATTTCATTCCGGTCGAATTCCTCGCCGCTGCCGTCGGCCACGAACCGGAGCTGAAGCATCACCACGACCTTCTGCTTGCCAATTGCCTGGCGCAGTCGGAAGCCTTCATGAAGGGCCGCACGCTTGAGGAAGCCCGCGCGCAGATGCTGGCGAAAGGCATGAAGCCCGCCGATGTCGACAGGATTGCTCCGCACCGCGTCTTCTCCGGCGACCGCCCCTCGGTGACAATTCTCTACAGAAAGCTCGACCCGCATACATTCGGACGGCTGATTGCGCTTTACGAACACCGCGTCTTTGTCGAAGGCACGCTGTTCAACATCAACTCCTTCGACCAATGGGGCGTCGAACTCGGCAAGGAACTGGCGACCGGGCTGCTGCCCGTCGTTGAAGGCAAGGAGAACGCCGCAAAGCGGGATGCCTCGACTGCCGGACTGGTGGAATACATTCACCGCTTGCGCGGCCTGGAGTGAAAAGCTTGGCGGACATCAAGGGAATATTGTTCGACAAGGACGGCACGCTCGTAGATTTCAACGCGACATGGCTGGGCATCGCCGACTTCATGGCGATGGATGCGGCCGAAGGCGATCGCTGGAGGGCAGACAGGCTGCTTGCGGCGGCGGGCTTCGACTTCGCTACCAAGCGCTTCAAGCCGGATTCAATTTTTGCCTCCGGCACCAACATGGACGTCGTCGAGCTGTGGTTTCCGCGACTGTCCGACGAGGACCAGATGCTTGCCGTCGCCCGTTTCAATGCCATCACTTCGGCGCAAGGATCGGCGATGGCCGTGGCGCTGCCGGGTGTGGTCGAGACGCTTGGGCTGCTTCACAGAAAATCCTACCGGCTTGGCGTCGCCACCAACGACTCGACCAGCGGCGCGGAAAAAACCTTGGTCACGCTGGGCGTCGCGCAGCTTTTCGAAGCCGCCTATGGTTACGACGCGGTGGCCAATCCAAAACCGGCGCCGGATACGATCCTTGCCTTTTCGGATCTGACAGGGCTCAGGCCGGCGACGATCGCAATGGTCGGCGACAATCGTCACGATCTGGAGATGGCGCGCGCCGGCGGCTGCGGCCTGGCGATTGGCGTACTGTCCGGCACCGGCACACGTGAATCGCTGTCCCAGATCGCCGACGTCATCCTGGATTCGGTGGCCGATCTGCCCGATTTTCTTGCGGCGCGGGTCAGCGAGACAGTCTAGACTCGCAGCTAGCTGGTCCGAACGAGAACACGCCGCTCGGTTTCATCGCCGCATTCCTGCCTTCGCCGACATCCGGCACCTCGTATTCGGCCAGCAGGCGAAGCCGCGAGCGGGGCAGATAGGCGCGGCCCGGATCGCCGATCAGCACGGCGATGCCGGCTGCAAGGCAGCGGTCGAGGAAAGAAAGGGCCCGGCCGGCAAGATCATGGGCGTAAAACAGGTCGCCGACCACCACGACATCCACCGGTGGCGGCGGACCGCTGGTGATGTCTTCGCCAATGATCATGATAGCGACGCCGTTCGCAGTCGCGTTGAGGCCGAGCGCAACCACACCATTGCGATCGATCTCGGCCGCGACGACCGCGCTTGCCCCGGCTTTTGCCGCTGCAATGCCGACGAGACCCGAACCGGCGCCGAGGTCGAGTACGCGACGGCCGGCCACGGTCTCCGGCCGGTCGAATATGTAGCGGGCGAGCACCGCGCCGCCGGCCCAGACATAGGCCCAGTACGGTGGCTCCGGTTCAGGTCCGTCTTTTTCGGTCGCATGTTGGTTCCATTCGAGAAGCCGCCTGAGCCCGCTTCCCGGATGGGCGGTGTAAAGCCGAATTTCGGGAAGCGCGGGCACGGGGGCGATCCGCATGTTCGCCCGGATGAACTCTGCCGGGTCTGGGCGCGAACCTATACTCACGGCGTTGGCGCCGGCGATGCAATCGCTCAAGCTGCGCCTAGCCCCGCAACGCCCGTCGCAGGATCTTGCCGACCGGTGTCTTCGGCAGCTCGGTGCGGAACTCAATATACCTGGGACGCTTGTAGCCGGTCAGGTTCTCGCGGCAATAAGCCGTCAGCATGTCGGCGGTCAGTGCCGGGTCCTTCTTGACGACGAACAGCTTCGGCACTTCACCCGAATGCTCGTCCGGCACGCCGATCGCCGCCACTTCGAGTACGCCTGGATGCTGCGCCACCACTTCCTCGAGTTCGTTCGGATAGACGTTGAAGCCGGAAACCAGGATCATGTCCTTCTTGCGGTCGACGATCTTGGTGTAGCCAAGCTCGTCCATGAAGCCCATGTCGCCCGATTTGAAGAAGCCGTCCTCGGTCATCACCTTGGCGGTCTCGTCCGGCCGGTTCCAGTAGCCGGCCATCACCTGCGGTCCGCGGATGCAGATTTCGCCGACTTCGCCGAGCGGCAAATTGTTGCCGTCGTCGTCGCGGATGGCGATCTCGGTCGAGGGCAGCGGCAGGCCGATCGTGCCGGTGTAAACGCCGTCGCTGAATTTGTTGATGGTTGCCCCCGGCGAGGTCTCGGTGAGCCCGTAGGCCTCGCTGATCGGGCAGCCGGTCAGCGCCTTCCAGCGTTCGGCGATGGCCCTCTGCACCGGCATGCCGCCACCCAGCGTCAGGATCAGCGGCTTGAAATCGAGCTTGCGAAAATCCTCATTATTGAGCAGCGCATTGAACAGCGTGTTGAGGCCCGGAAAGATGTGGATCGGGTATTTCTGCAGCTCCTTGACAAAGCCGGGAATGTCGCGCGGATTGGGGATGAGGACATTCTGCGCGCCTTGCTGCATGCCTACCAGCACGTTCGCCGTCAGCGCAAAAATGTGATAGAGCGGCAGCGCGCAGAGGAAGTTCAGATGCGCTGGCTTCGGCTTGACGGTAAAAGCGTCTTCGGCCCACAGCGCGTTCTGCGCGACGTTCGCCAAAATGTTGCTGTGCAAAAGCATCGCGCCCTTGGAGATGCCGGTCGTGCCGCCAGTGTATTGCAGGAAGGCGATGTCGTCGGCCGCGACCTTTGCGGGCCTGAAGGCCATGCCGGTGCCGGCCTTCAGCGCGGCGTTGAACTTGACATGGCCGGGCAGCGACCATGCCGGCACCATCTTCTTGACGCGGCGTACAACGAAGTTGACGATCGTTCCCTTGAGCCCGCCGAGCATGTCGCCCATCGAGGCGACCACGACATGCTTGACCGCGGTCCTGGCGATCACCGCCTGCAGGGTACAGGCAAAATTTTCGAGGATGACAATGGCTTGAGCGCCGGAATCCTTGAGCTGGTGCTCCAGCTCGCGCGGCGTGTAGAGCGGATTGATGTTGACCACGACATAGCCGGCGCGAAGCACTGCCATAATCGCCACCGGATATTGCAGCACATTCGGCATCATCAGGGCGACGCGCGCGCCCTTCTGCAGCCCCGTTGATTGCAGATAGGCGCCGAAGGCGGCCGACTGTCGCTCGAGGTCGGCATAGGTGATCGATTTGCCCATGCAGACGAAGGCCGGCCGATTCGCAAACTGCTTGCACACGGCGACGAGAAAGTCGCCGATCGAGCTGGAGGGCAGGTCGCCAATCTCGGCCGGCACGATCTTTGGGTAACTCTGGAGCCACGGTTTTTCAGGCAGGCCAGCGGCCAGTGCGGTGATCGCCCTCGGTAATCTCTTGGCCGGACCTGCCGGCGGTCGTGGCGCTGTCGGCACTGCCTTCGCCGCCGGCTTGGCGGCAGAGTTTGCAGCAGGCGCAGTCTTGCCGGTTGCCGGTTTAGCAGCCGTTCCAGCCGTGGTCTTCGCCGCCGGCTTCGCGCTTGCCTTCGCGGTAGCCGTCGGCTTGGCGGCGGCCGCTTTTGACTTGACCGCTTTCGATGTTGCCTCGGCCTTTGCTTTCGCCGCGTTGGGTGTCTTTGCCGGTTTTGCCACCTGTCGCTCCCTCAATCGTTCTTATTGTTTCGGCATGCTTGCGCGCCACCACCACCCTGATCAACAAAGATATCCCACGCTTGCCGCAATGTCCGGAACCTGGGAAAATCCGGCACGCTGCCCATCTATCTATGTATTGCCACAAGCGGCCGTGCAAGCCTCGCTACCTGGAGTGCGGTAAGACTTGCCGTCAAACCTCTTGGCCGGGACCGGTTTTCGGACGCGCATCGCTTGAACCGGACGGCTCGATTCCCCGATTGGCGGCATTGCCGATCAACAAAAAATTGAAGTCGCTAATAATGTCGTGATCTGCGGATTCGGCTGGTTTTTTCCACAATTCGCCGCATGCCGGAATTTTTTTCTGCTTCCCGTGGGTTAGGCAAACAAGCAGTTCCAAAGCTAGAAAAACGGTGCTTATATGCGGCCTTCGCGAGCCTGACAGAGGGGCTTGGAAGAACATCAGGGAGTGCTCAATGAAAAAGAAACTGACTTTTGCAGCCGCGTTGCTGGCTGCAAGCGTCCTCGGCGGCGTGGCCAATGCAAAACAACTGGTCTATTGCTCGGAGGCATCGCCGGCCGGCTTCGACCCGTCGCCATGGAGCGGCGGCAACGACTTCGATGCCTCGTCGCGCACCATCTATTCGCGCCTGGTCGAGTTCGAGCATGGCAAGACCACCATCTCGCCCGGCCTGGCCGAGAGCTGGACGGTTTCCGATGACGGTCTCGAATACACCTTCAAGCTTCGCCCGGGTGTGAAATTCCAGACGACCGATTATTTCACGCCGACGCGCGACCTCAACGCCGACGACGTGATCTTTTCCTTCGAACGCCAGTGGAAGAAAGAAAGCCCGTGGTACAGCTATCTGGAAGGCACCGGCTGGGAATATTTCACCGGCATGGGCTTCCCCGATCTCCTGAAGGAAATCGTCAAGGTCGACGACCTGACGGTGAAATTCGTGCTGAACAAGCCTGAAGTCGCCTTCCTGCCGGACCTCGGCATGGATTTCGCCTCGATCGTTTCCAAGGAATATGCCGACCAGCTCGACAAGGCCGGCACCAGGCAGCAGTTCACCCAGAAGCCGGTCGGCACTGGTCCGTTCCAGTTCGTCGACTATCAGGTCGATGCGGTCGTGCGCTATGCAGCATGGGACGGCTACTATGGCGGCCGCCAGAAGATCGATGATCTGATCTTCGCCATCACGCCCGACCCCGCCGTGCGCGCACAGAAGCTGAAGGCGGGCGAATGCGATATCATGTCATACCCGGCGCCGGCCGACATTGCCGGACTGCAGGCCGACGCGAACCTCAAGGTCGACGAGCAGGAAGGCCTGAACATCGGCTACATGGCTTACAACACGACGCAGCCGCCCTTCGACAAGGTCGAGGTCCGCAAGGCCCTCAACATGGCGGTAAACAAGAAGGCGATCATCGACGCGGTCTATCAGGGCGCCGGTGCGCCGGCCATCAACCCGATCCCGCCGACCATGTGGTCCTATAACAAGGACATCAAGGACGATCCCTATGATCCGGAGGCGGCCAAGAAGATGCTGGCCGATGCAGGCGTCAAGGATCTGTCGATGAAGATCTGGGCTATGCCGGTCAGCCGCCCCTACAACCCGAACGCCCAGCGCGTCGCCGAGTTGATCCAGGCCGACTATGCCGCCGTCGGGGTCAAGGCGGAGATCGTCAGTTACGAATGGACCGAGTATCGCCAGCGCGGCAAGGCTAAGGATCGCGATGGCGCCTTCCAACTGGGGTGGACCGGTGACAATGGCGATCCGGACAACTTCTTTTTCCTGCTCGGTTGCGATGCCATCGGCCAGTCCAATTATGCGATCTGGTGCAACCAGGAATTCGAAGCCCTGCTGAAAAAAGGCAAGGCGACGACGGACGTCGCTGAGCGCACCAAGATCTACGAGGAAGCTCAGGTGGTGTTCAAGCGTGAGGCTCCGTGGCTGACCATCGCCCACTCCAAGGTCTTCATGCCGATGAACAAGAAGGTGTCGGGCTTCGTTATGGACCCGCTCGGCATTCATCGGTTTGACGGCGTCGACGTCACCGAATAAGTCCTGAGAAATTGAACGGCGGCGCTGGACTTCCCGCGCCGCCGTTCTATGAAGCAAGATGCTCCGTTATCTCCTCCACAAGCTCGCTTTGATCATCCCGACCGTGTTCGGCATATCGCTGGCGGCGTTCGCTTTCGTCCGGCTTCTGCCCGGCGATCCTATCCTGGCCCTGGCGGGCGAGCGCGGCGTCAGCCCCGAGCGCTACGCCCAGCTCATCGAGCAGTTTGGCTACAACCGGCCCTATGTCATCCAATACCTGGAATATATCGGCAGGGTTCTGACCGGCGATTTCGGCATATCCATTGCCACTAAGCGGCCAGTGCTCGGCGAATTCCAGGCGCTGTTTCCGGCCACGCTGGAACTGGCGACGGTGGCGTTGATCATCGCCGTCCTGCTTGGCATCCCCGCCGGCATTTTCGCCGCGGTCAAGCGCGGCTCCTGGTTCGACCAGGCGACGATGGGTGTCGCCCTGACCGGCTATTCGATGCCGATCTTCTGGTGGGGGCTGCTGCTCATTATCTTCTTCTCCGGCTATCTCGGCTGGACGCCGGTTTCCGGCCGTATCGGCCTGCAGTATTTCTTCAGGCCGACGACCGGGTTCATGCTCATCGACAGCCTGATCTCCGGCAGGAGCGGCGCTTTCAAATCTGCCGTCAGCCATTTGATCCTGCCGTCGATCGTGCTGGCGACGATCCCGCTTGCCGTCATAGCGCGCCAGACGCGCTCGGCGATGCTCGAGGTGCTGGGCGAGGACTATGTCCGCACCGCGCGCGCCAAGGGCCTGGCGCCGCGCCGCGTCATCGGTCTGCACGCTTTTCGCAACGCGCTGATCCCGGTAGTCACCACCATTGGACTGCAGGTCGGCACCTTGATGGCGGGCGCCATTCTGACCGAGACCATTTTTTCCTGGCCGGGCATCGGCAAATGGATGATCGATGCCATCGGCAAGCGCGACTATGTCGTCGTCCAGAGCGGATTGCTGATCATCGCGCTGATCGTCATGGCGGTGAACCTGATCGTCGACGTGCTCTACGCCGTCATCAATCCGCGCATCCGGGTGCAGTGAGATGACCGACGAATCCGCCGCCGAAGCTACCGCCGCCTCCATCCCGACAGGCGGCAGGCAACGGGCTTTCGCCGAGTTCTGGCACTACTTCTCGATGAACACCGGCGCGGTCATCGGCCTTGTCGTGTTTTCGGCGCTGGTGCTGGTGGCGATCTTTGCGCCGTTCGTCGCCCCACATTCGCCCGACGAGCAGTTTCGCGATGCGCTGCTGGCACCCCCTGCCTGGCAGGAAGGCGGCAAATCGATGTTCCTGCTCGGCACCGACGCGGTCGGCCGCGACATGCTTTCACGGTTGATCTTCGGGGCGCGTTTCTCGCTGTTCATCGGCCTGGTGGTCGTTGTCTTCTCGCTCACCAGCGGCATCGTGCTTGGCGTGCTCGCCGGCTATTTCCGCGGCTGGGTCGACACGCTGATCATGCGCATCATGGATATCATCCTGGCCTTCCCGTCGCTGCTTCTGGCGCTGGTGCTGGTGGCGATCCTTGGCCCCGGCCTTTTCAATGCCATGCTGGCGATCGCGCTGGTGCTGCAGCCGCATTTTGCGCGCCTCACCCGCGCCGCCGTGATGGCCGAAAAGAACCGCGAATATGTCATCTCCGCCAAGGTGGCTGGTGCCGGTCATCTTCGCTTGATGGTGAGGACGATCCTGCCGAACTGCCTGGCACCGCTGATCGTGCAGGCGACGTTGTCCTTCTCCAACGCTATTCTCGAGGCTGCGGCGCTCGGCTTCCTCGGTGTCGGTGCGCAGCCGCCGACGCCGGAATGGGGCACGATGCTCGCCTCGGCGCGCGAGTTCATCCTGCGCGCGCCTTGGGTGGTGACCTTCCCCGGCCTTGCTATTCTGATCACTGTGCTTGCCATCAATCTGATCGGCGATGGCTTGCGCGATGCTTTCGATCCCAAGCTGAAGAGGTCATAATCCAATGCCTCTTCTCGAGATCAAGAACCTGACCGTTTCCTTCGACACCGCCGCTGGACCATTCATGGCGGTACAAGGCATCGACCTGTCGGTCGAACCGCGCGAGGTGCTGGCGATCGTCGGCGAATCCGGTTCGGGCAAGTCGGTGGCGATGCTGGCGGTGATGGGGCTTTTGCCCAACACCGCGACGGTGAGGGCCGACCGCATGGCCTTCGACGGCATCGACCTGCTCAAGCTCGGCCCATCCGAGCGGCGCAAGATCGTCGGCAAGGACATTTCGATGATCTTCCAGGAGCCGGTCGCCAGCCTCAACCCGTGCTTCACCGTCGGCTTCCAGATCGAGGAGGTGCTGCGCTTCCATATGGGCATGGACCGCGCCCAGCGCCGGGCGCGTGCCATCGAATTGATGAAGTTGGTCGGCATCGCCGACCCCGAGGAACGGCTGGGCTCCTTCCCGCACCAGATGTCGGGTGGTCAGTGTCAGCGCGTCATGATCGCCATCGCCATCGCCTGCAATCCCAAGCTTTTGATCGCCGACGAGCCAACCACGGCGCTCGACGTCACCATCCAGAAGCAGATCCTCGATCTGCTGGTCGGCCTGCAGGCCAAATATGGCATGGGCCTGATCATGATCACCCACAATATGGGGGTGGTTGCCGAGACCGCCGACCGTGTCATCGTCCAGTACAAGGGCCGCAAGATGGAAGAGGCCGACGTGCTGTCGCTGTTCGAGTCCCCCAAGAGCAACTACACGCGCGCGCTCCTGTCGGCACTGCCCGAAAACGCCGTCGGCGACCGGTTGCCTACTGTTTCCGACATGCTGTTTGAGCCGGCCCCATCTGTAGTCGCAGCCCGGTCCGCAGGAGGAACCGCCTCATGAGCGTGACCGTAGTCGAAGGCAAGAACATCGTGCGCGACTATCATGTCGGTGGCGGGCTTTTCCGCCCCTCCCGTACGGTTCATGCGGTCAAGGGTGTTTCGTTCAGCGTCGACAAGGGCAAGACGCTGGCCATCGTCGGCGAGAGCGGCTGCGGCAAGTCAACACTCGCCCGCATCATCACCCTGATCGACCCGGCGACCTCCGGCGAGCTTTTCATCGACGGCAAGAAGGTAGACATCGGCAGGAACGGCCTGTCGAAGGAAATGCGCCGCAAGGTCCAGATCGTCTTCCAGAACCCTTATGGTTCGCTCAATCCACGCCAGAAGATCGGCGACGTGCTTGGCGAGCCGCTGCTCATCAATACCGACAGCACGGCCGACGAGCGGCGCGATCTTGCCATGAAGATGCTAAAGAAGGTCGGTCTCGGCCCCGAGCACTTTAATCGCTACCCGCATATGTTTTCGGGCGGCCAGCGCCAGCGGATCGCCATCGCCCGCGCGCTGATGCTCAACCCCAGCCTTCTGGTGCTGGACGAGCCGGTCTCGGCACTTGATCTTTCGGTGCAGGCGCAGGTGCTGAACCTGCTCGCCGACCTGCAGGACGAGTTTCAGCTAACCTATGTTTTCATCAGCCACGACCTGTCGGTGGTGCGCTACATCGCCGACGACGTGATGGTAATGTACTTCGGCGAAGCGGTCGAATACGGCTCGCGCGACGAGGTCTTCGCCGACCCCAAGCACAGCTACACCAGGACGCTGTTCGCGGCGACGCCGCGTGCCGACGTTGCCAGCATCAAGGCACGGTTGGCCAAGAAGAAGGCCGCCTGATCCGGCGAGGTTTGCCGGCCGGCTACCGCTTCTCGATCCCCGGAATGCCGGAGATCTGCTCGGCGAGAAAGTCGACCAGCAGCCGCACCCGGGCAATGCCCGCACGCTCCGGAACGATTAGCATGCTCAGCGGGACGGGAGGCGGAAAATAGCCCGGCAGGACCACTTCCAGCCGGTCGGCCGCCAGAAGATCGTCGACAAGCCAGTGGTGGGCGGGTGCGATGCCGCGTCCGGCGACAAGGGCTTCGCGCGCAGCAAGCCCATGGTCGACCAGAAATCTGCCGCCAAAGGGCACCGCAAAGGTCTCGTCGCCCGGCCCCTGCAAGGTGAGCGTGTCGCTTCCCGCGATGTTCGACATCCGGATGCCTTCATGGCCAGGCAGATCCTGCGGGACAGCCGGTCTGCCCCGCGCCGCCAGATAGGCCGGCGCCGCCACCAGCAGACGCCGGGATTGCCCGAGCGCCCGCAGTTTCATTGAGCTGTCGGTGAGCGGGCCGAGGCGAAGCGCGATGTCGACGCCCTCCCGCACAAGGTTGATGCGCTCGTCGGTAAGGCTGAGATCGATGCCGATGTAGGGATAGCGGTCCTGAAAGGCGAAGATCAGCCGGCTGACATGTAAGACCCCGAGCGCCGCCGTGCAGGATATCCGGATCGTGCCGGCCGACGCGCCGCGCGTGCCCGCGCCTCATCGCCGGCCTGCTCGACGAGGCGCAGGATCTGGACGCTGTCGGCATAGTAACGGCTGCCTTCATCGGTCATCGTGACGCGCCGGGTGGTCCTGCTGAGCAAGGGCACTCCGACGGCCTCCTCGAGTTCTCGCAAATGCCGTGTGACCGTCGACTGCCCAACTCCGAGCTCGCGCGCCACCGCCGAGAGGCTGCCGCGCTCGGCGACGCGAACGAAGGTGCGCATGCGCTCAAGGGTGAGTCCGATCTATCCATTATTCGGCATTATCTTATACATTTCCTACATATAGTGGACCAGCCCCCAGCTGGCTACCTTTGGTGTCTATCGTCCTTCTTCGGAGTAGACCCATGAAAGTCCTGCTTGTTTTTGCTCATCCTGAACCGCGTTCGCTCAACGGCGCACTGCGTGACGTCGCCATCAGGGAACTCGAGGCCCAGGGCCACGAGGTGCGGGTGTCTGACCTCTACGCCGATGGCTGGAAAGCCGAGGTAGACCGTGCCGACTTTCCGTCGTGGCCGCCTGAAGCACGCTTCCTGCCGGCCGGCGCCTCCAAAAAAGCTTTTGCGAGCGGCACTCTGACCGAAGACGTCAAAGTGGAGATCGACAAGCTGCTATGGGCCGATACCCTGATCCTCCAGTTCCCGCTGTGGTGGTACGCCATGCCGGCGATCCTCAAGGGCTGGGTCGATCGCGTGTACGCCTACGGCTTCGCCTATGGCGTTGGCGAGCACAGCGACAAGCGGTGGGGTGACCGCTTTGGTGAGGGAACGCTCGCCGGCAAGCGCGCAATGCTGATCGTGACCACCGGCGGCTGGGAGGAGCATTATTCCGCCCGCGGCGTCAACGGCCCGATCGACGACCTGCTGTTCCCGATCAATCACGGGATTCTATACTATTCGGGCTACGACGTGCTTCCGCCGTTCGTGGTTTACAGGGTGGACCGTTTCGGGGAGGCGGATTTCGAGCCTGTCGCGGAGCGACTGCGCGAAAGGATGCGAACGCTCGAGACAATCCGGCCCATTCGTTATCGGCAGCAGAATGGCGGCGATTACTTGATCCCAAGCATGCAATTGCGCCCCGGCTTGGAGAACCCGGGTGCGACCGCCTTTGCGCTTCACGAGGATCGCGCCGGCGCCGCCGCCCAGTCCGATCAGGACAGCCGGGCGATGATGGTGCGCAGCGCCTCGCCGAAGCGCCGGACTTCCTCGATCGTATTGTAATGCACCAGCGAGGCGCGCACGGCGCCGCTGTCCATGCTGAGGTTGAGCCGCTTCATCAGACGCGGCGCATACATGTGGCCGTCGCGAATGCCGATCTGCATCTCGGCCATTTCCTCGACGATCCTCTGCGGCGACAGCGTGCCGACATTGAAGCAGAAGGTCGGCACGCGCTCGCTGAGGCGTGCCTCGTCGGCCACGCCGTAGATCGTCGCGTCGCAATCTTTGAGCACCGCCAGCATTTCGCGCGCCAGCACCTGTTCGTAGTCGCGGATGGCATTCATGCCGGCGACGATGTTGTCGCGGCGCGACTGGTTATTCTCGGACAAGAAATTGCGGCCGATCGATTCGAGGTAGCGCACCGCGGCATCCATGCCGGAGACGTTCTCGTAGATGAACGTGCCGGCTTCGATTTTGTGGGGCGGCTCGTCGGGGATGAAATCCTCGCGGAAGGTCGGCAAGCGCTTCAGTGTTTCGAAGCGGCCCCAAAGGAAGCCCATATGCGGCGAGAAATTCTTGTAGCCGGAGCAGACCAGATAATCGCAATCCCAGGCCTGCACATCGATCAACCCGTGCGGCCCGTAATGCACGCAGTCGAGGAACACTTCGGCGCCTGCCGCATGCGCAATCCCAGCCACGGAGGCAACGTCGACAATCGACCCGATCGAATGCGCCGTTACCGTGCAGGCGACGAGCCGGGTGCGCTCTGAGACCAGCGGGCGCAAATCGTCGACATGCAGATTGCCGTCCTCGCGCATCCGCCACCATTTGAACTTGGCGCCGGCGGGCGCCAGCGCCAGCCAGGTCGCGATATTGGCGTCGTGATCCATGTCGGTGATGACGATCTCGTCACGCTCCCCGTTTGGGCGCTCGGAAAGCATCTGGCCGATGCCGAGGCTGACCAGGCGGATGAACGAAGTGGCGTTCATGCCGAAGCAGATCTCCGCCGGGTTGGTGGCGTTGATCAGCAAGGCCACGCTTTCGCGAGCGCCGGCGACGGCTTGGTCGACGGTGACGCTGCGGCCATAGCGGCCGCCGCGCTGCACATTATGCGCGACCAAATGGTTGGTGACCGCATCGAGCACGCTTTGCGGGATCTGCGCGCCGGCGGCATTGTCCATGAAGACGAAGTCCCCGGCTTGCTGCAAGGCGGGAAACATGGCGCGGATCGTCTCGACCGGGAAAGCTGCGGCATCGCCGGTTTTCGAAATCTGATGCTGGTTCAAGGTCGTCTCCTGCGAAGTGCGCTGACAGATTCAGCGGGTCTTTTCGGTTTGAAAGCGGCGTTCAAGGAGGCTGACGAGACGGACCATCGGCCAGAGAAAGATCAGATAGACCAGCGCCGCGCCGATCAGCGGTGAAGGATTGGCATAGAGCGATTGCGCGTTGGTCGCTTCCTTCAGCAGTTCGGGCAGCGCCACGGTGGAAGCGAGCGAAGTATCCTTGAACATCGAAACGCAATTGCTGGTCATTGGCGGAATGACGACGCGGATCGCCTGCGGCAGCACTACCTTGCGCAAGGTCAGCAAGAACGGCAGGCCGAGCGCCTGCGCCGCCTCGAACTGGCCGCGCGGAATGCTCTCTATACCGGAGCGGAACACCTCGGCCGAATAGGCCGCCATGATGATGGCGAAGGCCATCACCGCGGACGTCCACGATGACAGGCGAATGCCGAGGAACGGCAGCGCATAGTAGATCAGGATCAGCACGACCAGCACCGGCATCGCCCGGAAAACGTCAATGTAGCCGACAGCCAGCAGCCGAAGCGGCTTTGGCGCATAGAGCCGCACCAGGCTGATCGCGAGGCCGACGGGAATACCGATGCCGATGCTCATGATTCCGAGCAGCAGGGTGTTCAGGAAACCGCGCAGCAGCGCCGGCAGGCTGGAGACCATGACGTCGGCGTTGAAGAAGGTGTCCAGCAGCGACATCGCAGCATTTCCGAAACGTTTGGCGTCCCGCGACGCTCGAGCCCGAGCCCGAAATCCGAAATCGTGCCGGCATCGAAAGCCGGCACGACATTTAAGCGCGAACTGCCGCTCAGGCCTTCGGCATAGGCATTTCCTTGACGGTCGAGGAATCGGCAGGTGCGTCGCTGCCGAACCACTTCTTGTGGATCGCGGCCAGCGTGCCGTCCTTCTTCATCGCGGTCACCGCGTCGTTCAGCTTGCCGAGCAGCGGGTGGTCCTTGGTCATCATCAGACCGTACTGCTCGCCGGTCTTGATGCGCTCTTTTACGGCGAGATCCTTCATCCTGGTGAAAGAATATTCCAGGCCCGGAATATCGCTGACCGCCGCATCGACGCGGCCGGAGCTGAGATCGAGCAGCAAATTCTGCTGCGTGTCGTAGCCCTTGACGTCACTGAACCCGTCCGCTTCCTGGTGGGCCTTGACCCAGGCTTCGCCGGTCGAGCCGGACAGCACGCCGACAATCTTGCCCTTGAGGTCGGCCTCGGCCTTGATCGGGCTGTCGGCCTTCGCGGCGATGCCCATGTCGGAATCATAGTAGGGCTGCGTGAACGACTGAGACTTCAGCCGCTCCGGCGTGATGGTGATCGACGAGATGGCGACGTCGATGCGCTTCGAGGTGGTGGCGGCGAACAGCGCCTGGAAACCGAGATCGGCGATATCAGTGGTCATGCCGATACGCTTTGCCGCCTCATTGATGATGTCGACTTCGAAACCCTCGAACGTGCCGCTCTCGTTCTTGTATTCAAAAGGCGGATTGGTCGGATAGGCGCCGACATTCAGCGTGCCTTCGGCGTAGGCCGGGCCGCCGGCGATACCGATGGCAGCAGCAAGAAGCAGCAGGTTGCGACGGGTGAAGTTCATTTTCGTTCCCTCTGGTTGTGATGGACGGGTTTGGCCCCGCACGGTTTTGATGCGCCAAGTGACGGGACTGCCGGAAAGCCCTCCCGGCACGGCAGTCGCAAGACATTGGATGCTATCCAAAGTACCGCGCTTTTCAAGGCGAAAGTTTTAAGCTTAAAAAATTGCCACGTGTTGCCGTCACTCCGGAATAACCGCCGTGGCCTGGATCTCAACCTTGGCGCGATCCTCGACCAGCGCCATCACCTGCATGGCGGCCATCGCCGGAAAATGCCGGCCGATCACCTCGCGATAGACCTCTCCGATCCCCTTGAGATTGGCCAAATATTCCGCCTTGTCGGTAAAGTACCAGGTCATCGAGGTGATATGTTCCGGCTTGGCGTCGGCCTCGGCGAGCACAGCAACAATATTGGCCAGCGTCTGCCGCACCTGGCCGACAAGATCATCGGTCTCGAAGCGGCCCTGTCCGTTCCAGCCGACCTGCCCGCCGACGAAGACAAGCTGCCCACGCGCGGCGACGCCATTGGCGTAGCCGACGGGTTTCGCCCAGCCTTCCGGCTGCAGGATGGTGTGCATGTCAAAACCTCCCAATGCTCAAATCCGGTCGCTCAAAACTCGAAGACAATAATTTTCACGCAAACTCCTGTCTCAGGCCGCTCCCATCACTTGTCGTGCAATCACCACCTTCTGCACGTCGGACGCTCCCTCGTAGATGCGCAGCGCCCGGATCTCGCGATACAGGCTTTCGACGATATGGCCCTTGCGGACGCCGTCGCCGCCATGCAGCTGCACAGCCTTGTCGATCACCTCCTGCGCTTTGTCGGTAGCGAACAGCTTGGCCATGGCGGCTTCGCGGGTAACCCGAGCCGCGCCCATGTCCTTGGTCCAGGCGGCACGATAGACCAGCAACGCGGCGGCATCGACATCCAGCGCCATGTCGGCGATGTGGCCCTGCACCATCTGCAGCTCGGCCATCGGCGCACCGAACAGCCTGCGCTCGGCCACTCTTGTGATGCTTTCGTCCAGCGCGCGCCGGGCAAAGCCGAGCGCCGCTGCGCCGACGGTCGAACGGAACACGTCGAGCACGGACATGGCGATGCGAAAACCGTCACCGGGTTTGCCGATCAGCGCCGAGGCTGGAATGCGTGCATTGTCGAAGGACAGCCGGGCGAGCGGGTGCGGCGCGATCACCTCCAGCCGCTCGGCAACGATCAGCCCCTCGGTTTCGGAAGGCACGACAAAGGCGGATAGCCCCTTGGCGCCGGGCGCTTCGCCGGTGCGGGCAAAGACAGCATAAAAGTCAGCGATACCGCCGTTGGAGATCCAGGTCTTTTCGCCGGACAAGAGATAGCTGTCGCCGTCACGCGTGGCCGTCATTTCCATATTGGCGACGTCCGAGCCCGAGCGCGGCTCCGACAGCGCGAACGCCGAAATCGCCTTACCGGCCCGTGTCTTAGCCAGCCAATGCTGCTGCTCGGGCGAGCCGAACAGGCCGAGCGCACCGGTGCCGAGTCCTTGCATCGCGAAGGCGAAATCGGCCAGCCCGTCATGCCGGGCCAGCGTCTCGCGCGTGAGGCAGAGCGTGCGCACGTCGAGCGGTGAGGGGTTGTCGGTATCGAGCGCCGTCGGCTTCAGCCAGCCGTCCTTACCGAGCTTGGCCACCAGCTCGCGGCAGGCCGCGTCGACATCGTCATGCGCAACCGGCAGGTTCTTGGCGCACCATGCCTCCAGCCGCTCCGCCAGATCGCGGTGGCGATCCTCGAAGAACGGCCAGGAGAGGAAGGAACGGTCAGGCATTGCTGCCTCCACAATTCTCCGGCCCTGGCGCTCCACGGCGCCCCCCTCTGTCCTGCCGGACATCTCCCCCTCTAGGGGGGAGATTGGCGGCTTCGCTGCCACGGCTCTCCCTGCGATGTTGGAGATTGGCGAAAGCGGGCCTGATATCCAATCTCCCCCCTTGAGGGGGAGATGGCCGGCAGGCCAGAGGGGGGTGCTGTCCCGCCAGCGTGGAAGCGATCATCTCAATTTCCCTCGAACACCGGCTTCTCCTTAGCCACGAAAGCCGTGTACGCCCGCTCGAAATCGCGGGTCTGCATGCAGATCGCCTGCGCCTGCGCTTCCGCTTCGATCGCCTGGTCGAGACCCATCGACCATTCCTGGTTCAGCTGCGTCTTGGTCATGCCATGGGCGAAGGTCGGGCCGGAAACGATGCGCGCGGCCATGTCGAGCGCGTCGGCCTCAAGCGTTGCGGTATCGACCAGCCGGTTGTAGAAGCCCCAGCGCTCGCCTTCCTCGGCACTCATCGTGCGGCCGGTATAGAGCAGCTCGGCGGCGCGGCCCTGGCCAATGATGCGCGGCAGGATCGCGCAGGCCCCCATGTCGCAGCCGGCAAGGCCGACGCGGGTGAACAGGAATGCTGTCTTGGCCTGGGGCGTGGCGATGCGGATATCGGAGGCCATGGCGATAATCGCGCCGGCGCCGACCGCCACGCCATCGACCGCCGCAATAATCGGCTTGCCGCAATTCAGCATCGCCTTGACGAAATCGCCCGTCATGCGGGTGAAGGCGAGCAGCGCCTTCATGTCCATCTTGACCAGTGGGCCGATGATTTCGTGGACATCGCCGCCCGAGCAGAAATTGCCGCCATTGGGCAGGACCACCACAGCATCGACATCATCGGCGTAGACAAGGTCGCGAAATATGTCGCGCAATTCGGCATAGCTGTCGAAGGTCAGCGGGTTCTTGCGCTCCGGTCGATCGAGCCGGATCTTTGCGATCTTGCCTTCGACCTGCCAGAGGAAATGCTTCGGCTTGCGGCCGGCCAGCTTCGTCATTCCCGTCCCTCCCAATTGCTGCGGAAGGAGGTCAGCATGCCGGTCAGCCGGCGCGCCTCATCCTCGCTCACATTGCCCAGCAACTCGCCGACCCATTTCTCATGCGCGGCGGCGATCACGGCGAAAATCTTCGATCCCTCTTCCGTCAGCCGTACCATCGAGGTACGGCGGTCGCCATTGCGTCGGGCCCGCATCACCAACCCTTCCGAGACCAGCCGGTCGATGATGCCGGTGACATTACCGTTGGACACCAGCAGGAAGCGCGAAAGATCGCTCATCAGCATGCCCTCCGGCGCGCGGTAGAGCGCGGCCATCACGTCGAAGCGTGGCAGCGTTGTGTTGAACTCTTGCCGCAGTCGTTCGCGCAGCTCGGCCTCGATGGTGCGCGAGGCGCGCAGCAGGCGTATCCACAGCCGCAGGCGGTCCTTGCCGGGTCCGGACGGGGCGGGCAGGGGACCGGCTACCATGTCTCACCTCCGGAGATCGAAATCGTCTGCCCGGTAATCGACCGGGCGGCGTCGCCACACAGATAAAGTACCGCGGCCGCAATTTCTTCCGGCTGGATGAAGCGGCCTTGCGGGTTGGTCGCGGCTAGGCTTGTCCGTGCCTGCTCGGACGAGCGGCCGGTCGTTTGGACGATGCGCTGGACGGTGCTCTCCAGCATCTCGGTTTCGACAAACCCTGGGCACACGGCATTCACTGTTATGCCGGACTTGGCGGTCTCGACGGCGAGTGCCCGCATCAGGCCGACGACGCCATGCTTGGCGGCAACGTAAGCTGCGACATAGGGATAGCCTTTCAGTCCGGCGGTGGAAGCGACGAAGATGATACGGCCAGTCTTGCGCACTGCCATGCCGGCCAACGCCGGCTTCACCGTCAGGAACGTACCGGTCAAGTTGACGTCGAGCGTGCGCTGCCAGTCTGCCAGCGAGGTCCGCTGCGCCGGGGCACTGCCGGACATGCCGGCATTGGCAACGACGATGTCGAACGCTCCGCGTGCCGCTTCCGCGGCCTCGTAGAGCGACGCCATCGACGTCTCGTCGGTGACGTCGGCGGCAATGGCGAAGATGGACTTGTTCTCCGCGGCGACCTCGGCAAGCGGCTCCACGCGCCGGCCGCAGATGGTCACGTCAACGCCCGCGCCGGCCAGCGCCAGCGCGATCGCGCGGCCGACGCCGGAGCCGCCGCCGGTGACCAGCGCATGACGCCCCGAAATCGTCGCCGCGGCACTCATACTTTCAACCCCGCTGCCGCTTCGCGTTCGGCCAGCCGGTAGAGCTGGTCGCGGCCGGGCAGATAGGGATCCGGCCATTTGACGCCGCGATCGCCAAGCATGACGGCCGCGTGCAGCGTCCAATACGGATCGGCAAGATGCGGCCTAGCCAGTGCGACGAGATCGGCGCGGCCCGCCATCAGGATCGAGTTGACGTGGTCCGGCTCATAGATATTGCCGACCGCCATCGTCGCCATGCCGACCTCGTTGCGGATGCGATCGGAAAACGGCGTCTGGAACATGCGGCCATAGACCGGTCTTGCCACGGCCGAAGTCTGGCCGGCCGATACGTCGCAGATGTCTACGCCGGCCTCATGCAGCAGCCGCGCGATCTCTACGGCATCGGCCGGCGTCACGCCTTCGATGCCCAGCCAGTCATTGGCGGAGATGCGCATCGAGATCGGCTTCTCGGCCGGCCACGCGGCGCGCACCGCATGAAAGATTTCCAAGGGGTAGCGCATGCGGTTTTCCAGCGAGCCGCCATAGGAGTCGGTGCGCCGGTTGGTCAAGGGCGTGATGAAGGAGGACAGGAGATAGCCGTGCGCGGCGTGGATTTCGAGCATGTCGAAGCCGCAGCGCGCCGCCATCTCGGCCGAAGCGACAAACTGGTCGCGCACCATATCCATGTCGGCGCGGTCCATCGCCTTCGGCACCTGGTTTTCCCGCGACCACGGCACGGAAGACGCTGCCATGACGGGCCAATTGCCTGAGGGCAGCGGCACGTCGGTTCCCTGCCAGCCGAGCCTGGTCGACCCCTTGGCACCGGAATGGCCGATCTGGGCGCAGATCTTGGCCTCGGTTTCGGCATGGACGAACTCGACCAGCCGCTTCCAGGCGACCTCATGCTCGGGCGCATAGAAACCAGGGCAGCCAGGCGTGATGCGGCCCTCCGCGCTGACGCACGTCATCTCGATGTAGAGGAGACCGGCGCCGCCCTTGGCCCGTTCGGCGTAATGGGCGAAATGCCAATCGGTCGGACAGCCGTCGACCGCTTTGTACTGCGCCATCGGCGAGACGACGACGCGGTTCTGCAGCGCCATGCCGCGCAGCCGGAACGGCGCGAACATCGGCGCGCGACGCAGATTGTTGCCCCCGGCGCCGGCCTGGCGCTGGAACCACTCCTCGGCGCCGGCCAGCCATTCGGCATCGCGCAGGCGCAAATTCTCGTGACTGATGCGTTGCGAACGCGTCAGCAGCGAATAGTTGAACTGCACCGGATCGAGGCCGAGATAGCGCTCGACCTCCTCGAACCATTCGAGCGAATTGCGCGCCGCCGACTGCAGCTTCAGCACTTCGGTGCGGCGGGCGTCCTCATATTTGCTAAAGGCGGCCTCGAGGTCTGGCTCGGACTCGAGATAGTCGGCCAGCGCCACCGCGCTTTCCAGCGCCAGCTTGGTGCCGGAACCGATCGAGAAATGCGCGCTCGCCGCCGCGTCGCCCATCAGCGCCAGGTTCTTGTAGGACCAGCGTTCGCACAAGACGCGCGGGAAATTGATCCACGCCGAGCCGCGGATATGATTGGCGTTGGTCATCAGCGCGTGGCCGCCGAGATGACGGGCAAAGATGCGCTCGCAGACGGCAATCGATTCCTGCTGCGACATCGCGCCGAAGCCGAAGCGCTGCCAGGTCTGCTCGCTGCATTCGACGATGAAGGTCGCGGTATCGCTGTCGAACTGGTAGGCATGCGCCCACACCCAGCCATGCTCGGTCTTTTCGAAGACGAAGGTGAAGGCGTCGTCGAATTTCTGGTGGGTGCCGAGCCAGACGAACTTGCATCTACGAATGTCGATATCGGGCTTGAACACGTCGACGAAGGCGCTCCGCGCTTTCGAGTTCAACCCGTCGGCGGCGACAACCAGGTCGTGCCTCTCCATATATGGCTTGGGATCGGCGATGTCGGTTTCGAAGACCAGCTTGACGCCGAGTTCGCGCGCCCGCCGCTGCAGCAACGTGAGCAGCCGCTTGCGGCCAATGCCGCAAAAGCCGTGACCGGTCGAGACCGTGCGCACGCCGTCATGGATGACGGCGATATCGTCCCAATAGGCGAAATGCTTGCGGATCCAGACGGCGCTGACCGGGTCGTTTTTGGTCAGGTTCTCCAGCGTTTCCGCCGACAGCACGACGCCCCAGCCAAACGTATCATCGGCACGGTTGCGCTCGAACACCGTGACCTCATGCGCGGCATCCCTGAGCTTCAGCGAGATTGCAAAGTAGAGCCCGGCTGGTCCGCCGCCGAGAACCGCAACTTTCATCGTGCGATCTCCTCTTCGCTTCTGTTTGTCGAGTTTACGCCTGAGACAGATTAATTCAAGCTTGAAGTTTCAGGATTGAAACAATCCGCCCCAGAAACCCAGCTTGCCGGCAGTTGCGCAGGCCAGGGACGCCCCGGGCTATTTTTCCGGGTTCTTCGGGCTCCACAGCACCGTCTCCGCATCTTTTTCATAGGCCATGCCATTGGGATAGCTGATCGCTTCCAACTGCAAGCCCCAGGGCGCCTGGAAGTAGAGGATGGTCTGGCCGGCCGCCGGGCCTTCGGTAACCGGCAGCGGTCCCATCCGCGTCTTGACGCCCTTGCCGTCAAGATAGGCTTTTGCGGCGGCGATGTCGTCGACATAGAAGGCGATATGGAAGCCGCCTATGTCGCTGTTGCGAGGCGTCAGGTCCTTCTGGTCCGGCGCGGTGTATTTGAACAGCTCGATGTTCGACCCGTGTCCGCAGCGGACCAGGGTGATCTCCTCAATCACCGCCTTGGGATCGACGCCCAGCAGATCCTGCATGAATGTGCCCTTGTCGTCGGCGAACGGGCCGAACGACATCGCCTTCTTGCAGCCAACCACCTCGGTGAAGAAATCGACCGCCTGCTCCATGTCGGGGACGGTGACGCCGGTGTGGTCGTGGCCACGCATGCCGGGAATGGAACTGGCGTAAGCCGTGCCGATGCCTCCCAGCACGGTGGCGGTGAGCACTGCGTAGCGGATTGCATTCTTCATGTCAGTCATCCTCCATCGCGGGACATTTTGCCGGGTGCACGCCTGAGGCCCGCTCTTTAGCGTGCGAATAGGATTGTGTTTCATGCCGGCGCCTTTGCGGCGGGAAGCAGCCAGGCATCATCGATCTCGGGCAGCGGAATGGCGGCGAGGAGGTCGCGCGTGTAAGCCTGCTGCGGCTTCTCGAACAAAGTATCCGTCGCACTGGCTTCGACGATCGCGCCTTCGCGCATGACGATCACTTGCCGGCAGAGCCGCCGGATCACCGACAGGTCATGGCTGATGAAGGCGACGGTCAGGCCCATCTCCGCTGCAAGCTTTTCCAGCAGCGTCAGGATCTGTGCCTGCGTCGACACGTCGAGGCCTGAGACGATTTCGTCGGCCAGCACGAATTTCGGCGACAGCGCCAGCGCTCGGGCAATGCCGACGCGCTGGCGCTGGCCGCCCGACAATTCATGACGATAGCGGCTGGCGAAGCCTTGCGGCAGGCCGACGCGCTGAAGCGCTTCAGCAACTCGGGCTTTCAGATTGTCGCCGAGGCCATTCTGTTTGAGTGGTGCGGCGATGATGCTGGCGATGGTGCGGCGTGGGTTAAGCGACGACATCGGGTCCTGGAAGATCATCTGCAGATTGCGGCGCAGCGGCCGGAGTTCGGCCTCAGCCAGATGCGTGATGTCGCGGCCGTCGAAGATGACCTTGCCGGCGCTCGGCTCCAGAAGCCGCACTAAGGCGCGGCCAAGCGTCGATTTGCCGGAGCCGGATTCGCCGACGATGCCGGTCACCGATCCCTTTGGCAGGTCGAAATCCAGCCCTTTCAGGATCTCGGCCAAGGGCGCGCGGCCGATCAGCGGCTTGCGCGTCATGTCGGGCAGCGCGACCTTCAGCCCACGCACGGAAAACAGCGGCTCAGCCATGCGGGCGCCTCCAGGCCTGATCGGCGGCGGCGATCTCCGAAGCAAGCCCGGCCAGCACCGCCTCGTCCACCGGCTTCAGCGAGGCGAAGGGATCGGTGTAGCGTGGCGTCGCGGCCATCAGAGCTCGCGTGTAGGGGTGCTGCGGAGCGGCGAAGAGAGCGGCCGTTTCGGCCTCCTCGACCACCTTGCCAGCATAGAGCACCGAGACCTTCTGGCTGATCTTGGCGACGACGCCGAGATCATGGGTAACGAACAGGATCGCCGTGCCGTGCTCGCGCTGCAGTTGCGCGATCAGCCGCAGGATCTGCTTCTGCACAGTCACGTCGAGCGCCGTGGTTGGCTCGTCGGCGACGATCAGCCTTGGTTCGGCTGCGAACGCCGCGGCGATCAGCACGCGCTGGCGCATGCCGCCGGACAGCTCGTGCGGATAGCATTTGAGGACACGCTCGGGTTCGCGGATTTGCACCTCGTCCAGCAATTGGCGGATGCGTGCATCGGCCTTCTCGCCGCTCCAGCCGAGGATGCGCACCAGCCGGTCGGTCATCTGCGGGCCGATGCGGCGTGACGGGTTGAGCGCGGTCAGCGGGTCTTGCGGGATCAGCGCCGTGCGCGCGCCGATCAGCGTGCGCCTTGCCTTGGCCTGCAGTTTGCCGAGGTCCTCGCCCTCAAGCAGCATGTCGCCTTCGACGATGCGCACGCTCGAAGGCAGCACGCCAAGCACCGCCTTGCCGATCATCGTCTTGCCGGCGCCGCTCTCGCCGACCAGCGCGCGCACCTCGCCGGGCTCGACGGCGAGCGACACCGAGCGCAGCACGCGCAAGCCATTAGGCAGCACCGCGCTAAGGCTGCGTATGTCGAGGCAGGGTTTCGCCAGCGCGTTCATCGCAGCACCGGATCGAAACGTGCCCTGAGGCCCTCGCCAAACTGGCTGAACGACAGCACCGTCAGGATCAGCGTGACCAGCGGGAACACCAGCACCCACCAAGCCTGATGGATCGACAGGCGGCCCTCGGCGATGATGCCGCCCCAGGTTGGGTCGTCGGTCGAGATCGACAGATTGACGAAGGACAGGATCGCCTCGACGATGACGGCAATGCCCATCTCCAGCGACAGCAGCGCGACGATCGACGGCACCACATTGGGCAGCACTTCGCGCAGCATGATGCCGATGCGGCCGTAGCCGGCGATGCGGGCATTCTCGACATAGTCCATGCGCGACTGGCCCATCGTCTCGGCGCGGATCACCCGGCAGAAGCGCGTCCAGTCGATGACGGCAATGGCAATGATAACCGAGCTCAAGCCGGTGCCGAGCACGGCGACCAGAAGGATGGCAAACAGCACCGGCGGAAACGCCATCCAGACATCGACGATACGCGAGATGATGCGGTCGGCCCAGCCGCCGAAATAGCCGGCGATCAGCCCCAGCGTCGAGCCGACCAGGCAGGCGGCAAGGGCTGCCGCGAAGGCGACGATGAAGGCGATGCGGGCACCGAAGATCAGCCGTGACAGGAGATCGCGGCCGAGACTATCGGTGCCGAGCCAGTAGCCGGGCTCGGCTCCATCGAGCCAGAACGGCGGCAGGCGCTCCAGCATCAAATCCTGCGCCAGCGGGTCCTGCGGTGCGACCAGCGGCGCAAAAATTGCGGCCAGCAGCGCAATCAGCAGCCAGCCGCCGGCCAGCCACAGGCGTGCCCGCGAGCCATGTCTCGAAATGCGGGCCTCATCCATGGCGCAGCCTCGGATTGAGCAGGGCGTACATCATGTCGACGGCAAGGTTGATCAGCACAAACAGCAGCGCGAAGACCAGCACGATGCCCTGGATCAGCGGCAGGTCGCGGTTGATGACGGCATCGATCGCCATGTTGCCGAGACCTTCATAGGAAAACAGTCGTTCGACGATGACCGTGCCGCCGATCAGGAAGGTGAACTGCACGCCGACCAGCGTCAGCGTCGGCAGGGCCGCGTTCTTCAGCGCCTCGCGCAGGATGACCTGCGTTTCCGAAAAGCCCTTTACCCGCGCCAGCACGACGTAGTCGAGGTCGAGCACTTCCTTCAGCGACTGTTTCAGCAGCTGCGAGATGATCGCGGCCAGTGGCAGCGCCAGCGCAATCGCCGGCATCAGCATGTGTGCCAGCAGGTCCCTGGTCAGGTCGAAGCGCAGCCGTACGATGCTTTCGAACAGATAGAATTGCGTGGCGAAGGGCAGGTCGAGCTGCGGCGACACCCGGCCAGAAATGTCGAAGATAGGCACCAGCACGCCGAACAGAAGGATCAGCACCAGGCCCCACAGGAAATCGGGAATCGAGAGTGCCGCACCGCTGGCAATGTCGATGCCGGCTTCGACCGCGGTGCCGCGTTCGCGCGCGCCGAGGATCGCCGTCGTGCCGCCGATCGCCAGCGCCATCACAAGCGCGACGATGGCGAGTTCCAGCGTGGCCGGGAGGCGATTGAAGACCAGCCCAAGCACGTCCTGCCGCAGTGAGATCGACGTGCCGAAATCGCCCCTGACGACACCGGCCAGCCAGATGAAGAATTGCTGGACGATGGTCTTGTCCAGCCCGTAAAGCGCGCGCAGCCGAGCGATGTCGGCATCGGTCGCGCCGGGCGGCAGCATCATCGCGATCGGGTCGCCCGGCGCGACACGGATGACGATAAAGACGACGACGGCCACGCCGAACAGCGTGATCGCCATCGTCAGAAGACGGATCAGGAATCTTTGCAGCAGCATGGTCGCCCGTGGCGGAAAATGCGCGCCGTCATTCCGGACGGCGCGCGGCAAGCCGAAGACTGTCTCAGGCCGGGCTCATCAGCGCCGGCAGAAGTGCGCCCGACACATGCTGCACCACATTGACGCCCTTGGCATGCACGATCGGCTGCGCATACTGGATCAGCGGCAGCACATAGGCCTGTTCGGCGATGTATTTGTCGACGGCCTTCCAGCCGGCAATGC
This sequence comes from Mesorhizobium sp. M0145, assembly GCF_040322355.1. NCBI lineage: Bacteria > Pseudomonadati > Pseudomonadota > Alphaproteobacteria > Hyphomicrobiales > Phyllobacteriaceae > Mesorhizobium > Mesorhizobium sp. M0145. The sequence continues at coordinate 186,075 of NZ_JAMYTK010000006.1, read as the reverse complement.
GCTTGGCCTCGTCCTTCTCGCCCCATAGTGGATTGATCATGTCGATCAGGTCCTGGCTGTCCCATACCGAATGCGGGCTTGGGCCATACATGGCAAAGCCGGTCGACGTGGTGGGATCGCCGATGGCATTGCCCCAATTGTAGAAGGCCGCCGGCGCCAGCTTGTCGGCGGCGCGCAGCTCGTAGTGCTTGGCGATCTCGTAGACCTCGATCGTTGCCTCGATGCCGACCTTGCGCCACATGCCGACGATCGCCTGGATCATCTCGTAGTCCTTGGGCTTGAAGCCCTTGGTCGTCTGTATCGTGAACTTGACCGGCTTTTCCGGCGAATAGCCGGAGGCGGCCAGCAGTTCCTTGGCCTTGTCCGGATTGTGCTCCACCTTGATCGACGCATCGTAGGCCTCGTATTCCGGCGTCTCCAGCGTATCGATGGGCTGGCCGTAACCGCGCAGCAGCCGGTCGACCAAAAGCTTTTTGTCGACCGCCATCACCGCCGCCTGGCGCACGTTCTTGTCCAGCATCACGTCGATGTCGTTGAAGAAGATCATGCCGATGTCGGAGACGTTCTTGCATGAGCCGGCAAGTCCATCCTTGGCGATCAGGCGGTCATATTCCTCATAGGGGATTTCCAGCGTCACCTGCGAGGAACCGGACTCGATCTCGGCGACGCGGCTCGCCGCATCGGTGACGAACTTGATGGTTACGTTTTCGAAGGCCGGCTTGCCGCCCCAGTAGTTCGGGTTGGCCTTGAGCCGCAGGAAGGCGTTGCGCTCGAATTTGTCGACCATATAGGGCCCGGTGCCGATCGGGGCTTTCTCAAAACCCTCGGCGCCGACCTTTTCGTAATAGGCCTTCGGCATGATGTAGCCGGTCAGGAACGACATCCACTTGAAATACACCGGGTCGAATTGCACGACGTCGCCGGTGATCTTGTTGCCGTCGATCTTGAAGTTGTTGACGTTCTTCCAGACGAACTGGATCGGGTTGCCGGTCTTTTCATCGCCCGCCCGCTGCAGCGACCAGACCACGTCTTCGGCCGTGAATGGCGAGCCGTCATGCCAGGTGACGCCCTCGCGCACCGTCATCATGATCTTGCTGCGATCCTCGTTCCAGCCCCATTCGGTGAGCAGGCCGGGCGCGAAAGAAAGATCCGGCTTCTGCGGGATGAACTGGTCGAACACCGACTGGTAGAGACCCTGGATGGTCGGGTTGACCGCCGAAGGCCCGGTGGTCGGGTCCCAGGACGGCAAATTGACATTGTAGGCGATGGTCAGTTCGCCGGCAGCCTTGGCGATTTGCGGCAGGCCGAGCGCCGTGGCGCCAAGTGCGGCCGCGCCATATCCGAGCAATTCTCGTCTGTTGATTGTCATGGTCGTTCCCCTGTTGCTTTTATGCGCGGTGTCGTTGTCAATCGGTGGGTTCAGGCTCCTTGGGCAACCGCGCCTTGTCCTCCTTCACCCTAGATGAAAAATGGAGCCTACCTCCCGCCAAGTTGTTGCGCGAGCATGTAGCCCGACGCCGCCCCGGTGCCGGCGCCGGGCCATGTTGCCGCCCCGGTCAGGTGCAGATTGCCGACCGGCGTGTTCCAGCCGGCGTAACCGCGCGCCGGCCGGAACAGGAAATTCTGCGCCAGATGATGGCTGCCGCAGATCTGGTCGCCGCCGACAAGGTTCGGGTTCTCGCGTTCGAGGTCGATGGGCGAGAACACGGCGCGGCCGAGGATCTTCCGACGAAGGCCGGGCGCATAGCGCTCGATAATGTCGAGGACGCGCTCGGCGTAGTGCTCCCTAGCCTCGTCCCAGTGAGCCGCCGCGATCGTGCCCGCTGCATCGCCTGCAATCTCGGCTGGCAGCATGCGCACCTGCACCCAAAGTACGTGCTTGCCGTCCGGCGCGCGCGAGGGATCGACGGCCGTCGGCTGGCCGACGACCAGCACCGGTTCATCCGGCAGCATGCCTGCCATCACCTGCTGGTAGGTCAGCGACATGGCGTCGAGCGACGGCGAAAGGTGCACATAGGCGAACTGCCGAAGCTCGGCGCCGGCGCGCCAGTCCGGCAGATCGTCGAGCGCCAGATGGATCATCAACGTCCCCGGCGCGTGGCGGAATTTTTTCACGGCCGTGTCGAAGCCGGTGTCGCCCGATCCGTTAGGCAACAGTTTCCCGGTCAGCGCCTTGGGCGCGACACCGGCGATGACGGCCTTGGTGGCTGTGTGGGTCTCGCCGGAAGCGAGCCGCACGCCGGTCGCTTTGCCGGCCGAAACCGTGATCTCGGCGACATCAGCCCCGGTGACGATCTTGCCGTCGGCGGCCGTGAGCATGCCCGACAGAGCGCGGATAATGGTGTCGGCGCCGCCTCTGCCGAGCACCATGCCGAAGCGCTGGTTGGCCATGGATTCGAGGTAAGGGAACACCGCGCCGCCGGCGATATCGGGGGCGAAGTCGAGATGCATGCCCCAGGTGGCGAGCGTCGCCCTGACATGCGGTGACTGGAAAGTCTCCTCGAGCCAGGCGCGGGGTGACGAAAGCAGCAACCGACCAGTATCGAGCGCGCCGGCAAAACCCTTCTTGCGCCAGAGGTTCCAGGCGGTGCCGGCGAGCGCACGGCCGCTCATCGGCGAGCCCAGCAGCCGGAACAGATGCTCGGCCTCCGCCGGGAATGCCGCAACCAGACGGCGCCATGTCTGTGCGTCGGCGTCGGAAAAAGCGGCCATGCGCGAGGCGGTCTTTTCCAGGTCGCTGCTGACGCCGAACCAGCGACCGTCGGGGAAGGCGCTGGCAAAACAGTCGGCCACCGGCACGAATTCCAGCCCGTGGGTTTTCAATTCATTTGCATATTTCTTGTGAAAGGCCGAGCCGGCGAACAGGCTGAGATTCATCGCGCCGAAATCGTGCCGGAAGCCCGGAAGCGTCAATTCGCGCGTCTGGACGGCGCCGCCGATCGTTGCATTACGCTCGAAAACTGCCGTTTTCCAGCCTTTGAGCGCCAGATGCGCGGCGCATGCCAGACTGTTGTGGCCTGCCCCGACAAATATGGCGTCGAACTCGCTCACGCCCCGTCCCATTTGCTTTATGCTTAAAGATAATTGCAGATGCATATGTTTTCGTCTAGTAGGATATTAAGGGCCGCGAGAGCCTTCAGCACCATCGAGAAAGAGGGAACAGAGACCATGGACACACAACAACTTCTAGGCGAAGTCGCCGGCCAGCTGCTTTCAGGCGCCATCCAGGTGGTCGACCTGACGGCGCCGCTCGGGCCCAACACGCCACTGATCAAGCTGCCGCCGGAACTGGCGGTCGACACGCCGAAGATCGAGATCCACGCCATCTCCGCCTATGACAAGAATGGCCCGTGGTGGGCGTGGAACTGGCTCAAGCTCGGCGAGCATTCGGGCACCCATTTCGACGCACCCAACCACTGGATCACCGGCAAGGATTATCCGGACGGCGCCACCGACACCATTCCGGCGCAGAACTTCGTCGGCCCGGTCAACGTCATCGACTGTTCGAAGCAAGCGGCAGCCGATCACGATTTCCTGCTCACCGTCGATCACATCAAGGCATGGGAAGCCGAACATGGCGCTATCAATCCCGGCGAGTGGGTGGTGATGCGCACCGACTGGTATAAGCGCAACGGCTCGGAAGCCGAGTTCCTCAACGCCAATGAGACCGGACCGCACACGCCTGGCCCGACCGCCGAAGCCATCCAGTATCTGATTAGCAAGGACATCAAGGGCTGGGGCAGCGAGACGATCGGCACGGATGCTGGAAAAGCAGGGGGAATGGAGCCGCCGTTTCCGGCGCACAGCCTGATGCACAAGGCTAACCGCTACGGCCTCGCCAGCCTTTGCAACCTCGACCGGCTGCCGCCGAAAGGCGCGATCCTCATCGCGGCGCCGCTCAAGATCGAGCACGGCACCGGCAGCCCGATCCGCGCGTTGGCGTTGGTGCCAAGGCAATAGGATAGCTGCGGTCTTCGGGAGAAGATCATGTGTGGAAGTGGCACTGTGGTGACGGAGTGGGAGGGGCAGCCTTGCAAAGCTGCGGCTCTACGGCGCCGTAGAGCGCCAATCTCTGCAATTGAACTCCTGCCGGCTAGGAGCACGCATCGATGAGCGCTCCCGATCACATCGTCGTCGGCAGCGGCATCAACGCGCTGGTCTGTTCGGCGATGCTTGGCGGCAAGGGGGCGAAGGTGCTGGTGCTCGAGCGCAACGACCGCATCGGGGGCTGCATGCGCACCGAAGAAATCACCGCGCCCGGCTTCATCCACGACGTGATGGCGACGACCTTTGTCCTGTTCATCACCTCGCCGGCCTATGCGGCGCTGGGCAAGGATCTCGCGCGGCACGGCCTGGAGTTTTGCAACACCTCCACGCCGACCGGTGTGCTGCGCCCGGACGGCAGCCATGCCGTCCTGCGCACAGATCGTATCGCCAATGTAGCGGCGATCAATGCGCTTGCCGCGGGCGACGGCGACCGGCACGCAAACGATGTCGGCGAGATCGAGCGCAACGCCGGTCTGCTGTTCGGACTGCTCGGTGGCAGCCTGTGGTCCTACCCGACGGCCAGGCTGCTGGCGGGTGAAGCCTGGCGGCGCGGCCCGCGTGGCCTTGCCGCCTTTCTCGGCAGCGCGCTGGTGCCGGCGCGCGGTTGGCTGGAAAGCACCTACCAGTCGGAAACCATGCGCGCGCTGTGGGCGCCCTGGGTGCTGCATGCCGGCCTCGGACCTGAGGACGCGTTCTCCGGCCAGATCGCCAAGGTCATCGCCTTCGCGCTTGAGGCGGCCGGCGCGCCGATCGTCAAGGGCGGTGCCAGGAATCTGCTGGCCGCCTTCGAAGCCCTGATCAGGGAACGTGGCGGCGAAATCCGCACCGGCGCCGACGTCGCGGCTATTGTCCAAAGCGGAGGCCGCGCCGCCGGCGTGCGGCTGGCTTCGGGCGAAACGATCAACGTGAACAAGAGCGTCATCTGCTCGGTCACGCCGACGCAGCTCTACGAGCGGCTCCTCGGCGACGCGGCGCCGAAAGCCGACGTCGAGGCAGCGCAAAAATACCGCTACGGCAAGGGCAATTTCCAGATCCACTATGCCTTGGACAAGCCGCCAGCATGGCGCGGCGAGGGCCTGGACAAGGTCGCGCTGCTGCATCTGACGCCGGGGCTCGACGGCGTCTCGAAGGCCTGCAACGAAGCCGTGCGCGGCATGCTGCCGGAGGTGCCGACCATGTGCGTCGGCCAGCCGCACGCGCTCGACCCATCGCGCTGCCCGGACGGCAAGGCGGTCCTGTGGCTGCAACTGCCCGAGGCGCCACGGCATATCAAGGGCGATGCCGCCGGCAAACTGCAAACACCGGCAGACGGTCGCTGGACCGAGGCGCTGCGCGAAGCCTATGCCGACCGTGCCGAAGCGATCCTCGCCAGCCATATCGATGGGTTCAAGGACAGCGTCATCGCACGCCGCGCCTGTTCGCCGGCCGACCTGGAAGCGATGAACATCAATCTGGTCGGCGGCGACCCCTATGGCGGTTCCTCGGCTATCGACCAGTCGTTTCTGTGGCGGCCGTTCAAGACGAGCCGCAATCACGCCACCGGGGTCAAGGGACTCTACCACATTGGCGCCTCGACCCATCCTGGCGCCGGGTTGGGCGGCGGCTCCGGCTTTCTCCTGGCGGGGAGGCTGTGATGGAACAGAAGGTTGAAAAGCGCCAGCGCATCTCGACTTTGGGCCAGATCGGCCTGCAGCAATTCGCGCCCTATCTGATGAACCGCATCATGGGCCGCTACAACGCCACCTTGCGCGACAATTTCCGCAGGCAGGGCCTGACCATTCCGCAGGTGCGCACGCTGGCCGTGCTGTCGGTCACCGATGGCGTCACCGTCAACGATCTCTCGGTCTATACCGTCATCGAGCAGTCGACCTTGAGCCGGACGCTCGACACGCTGGAGGGGCAAGGGTTTGTGCGGCGCGAGCAGGGGGTCACCGACAGCCGTATCCGCCATGTGTTCCTGACCGACGATGGCCGCGCCGAGTTCGCGCGCGCCTGGCCGGCCATGCACGACGCTTTCGAGGCAATGTTCGACGATGTCGACGATGCCGAATACGCGGCGCTGATCGCGACATTGCAGAAGATGCTGAAGAACATTCGCAAGCACGACATCTGATCTTACGCGCCGCCATCGGGGCGGTAACGGAAGGAGCCCAAAATGGCCGAACGGTCTTTTGCCAAGGAAGTCGAAAAGCTCAGGCTCGGCGCCGGCGAGGAGTTTTCCGGCGAAGGCATTCTCGCCATCACCAAGGCGCTGCTGCAATGCGGCGTCGGCTATGTCGGCGGCTATCAGGGCGCGCCGATCAGCCATTTGATGGACGTGCTGGCCGACGCGCAGGATATCCTGGGCGAGCTCGGCGTGCATTTCGAGGCGAGCGCCTCGGAAGCGACCGCCACCGCCATGCTGGCGGCATCGGTGCACTATCCGATCCGTGGCGCGGCCACCTTCAAGTCTACGGTCGGCACCAATGTCGCCTCCGACGCGCTCGCCAATCTCGCTTCCGGCGGCGTCACCGGCGGTGCATTGATCATCGTCGGCGAGGATTACGGCGAAGGCTCCTCGATCATGCAGGAGCGCAGCCACGCCTTTGCCATGAAGAGCCAGGTCTGGCTGCTCGACCCGCGACCGAACCTGCCGTCGATCGTCAAGGCGGTGGAGGACGGCTTCGAGCTGTCCGAGGTTTCCAACACGCCGGTCATGCTGCAGGTCCGTATTCGCTGCTGCCATGTCCACGGCCATTTCATCGCCAAGGACAACAAGCGCCCGGCAATGACTGTGGCCGATGCGCTCGAGGCGCCGCGCCGCGACACCGGCCGCATCGTGCTGCCGCCCGCGTCCTTCCTGCACGAGAAGGAAAAGGTGCAGAAACGCTGGCCGGCGGCGGTGGATTTCATCCGCACCAACAAGATCAACGAGTTTTTCGGCCCGGAGCACGGCTCGGTCGGCATCGTCATGCAGGGCGGCATGTACAATTCGGTCATCCGGGCGCTGCAGCGGCTTGGCCTCGCCGACACTTATGGCGACACCGACGTGCCGCTCTATGTGCTCAACGCCGTCTATCCCTTAGTCGACGACGAGTTCCTGTCTTTCTGCGAAGGCAAGGACGCCGTCCTCGTCGTCGAGGAAGGCCAGCCCAACTACATCGAACAGGCCTTTGCCGCGATGCTGCACAAGGCCGGCCGCGGCACCAGGCTCGTCGGCAAGGAACATCTGCCTATGGCCGGCGAATATACCGGCCAGGTGATGCTCGACGGCATCGGATCGTTCCTGCGCGCCACCATCCCGCATCTGCTGCCAAGCGAGGTCCGCGCGCCGAACAAGATCGGCGACGGGCTCGACACCGCCGACCTGATCAACGTCGTCCCGGGCCGGCCGCCCGGCTTCTGCGTCGGCTGCCCGGAGCGGCCGATCTTCGCCGCCACCAAGCTGGTCGAGCAGGAGCTGGGCAAGCACCACATCGCCTCCGACATTGGCTGCCATCTGTTCTCGATCATGCCGCCTTTCGAGCTAGGTGCCACTACCATGGGCTACGGGCTGGGGCCGGCCTCGGCTTCGGCGTTCAATTCGCCCGATGCCAAGCGCCGCTCGATCTCCTTCGTCGGCGACGGCGGCTTCTGGCACAACGGTCTGACCTCGTCGATCGGCAACGCGGTGTTCAACAAGAACGACGGCGTCATCGTCATCGTCGACAATTTCTATTCGGCCGCCACCGGCGGCCAGGACATCCTGTCGTCCCGCGCCGGCAACAAGACCAAGTCGACCAAGCACCCGATCACCGAGGCGGTGAAGGGCATGGGCGTCAAATGGCTGCGCCACATCGACCGCACCTACGACGTAACCAAGATGCAAGACACGCTGCGCGAGGCGCTGACGACGGACGAAAAGGGCCCGAAAGTCATTGTCGCCTCGTCCGAATGCATGCTCAACCGGCAGCGCCGCGAAAAGCCGCTGGTCGACAAGGCGATCAAGGGCGGGGCGCGCATAGTCAAGCCGAAATTCGGTGTCGACGAAGATATCTGCACCGGCGACCATGCCTGCATGCGGCTGTCCGGCTGTCCGTCGCTTTCGGTGAAGTCGCTCGACGATCCGTTGCGCGACGATCCGGTGGCGCATATCGACCAAAGCTGCGTCGGTTGCGGCAATTGCGGCGAGGTCGCCGATGCGGCGGTGCTCTGCCCGTCCTTCTACCGCGCCGATGTCGTGCACAATCCGAGCCGCTGGGACCGTTTCCTTGAAGCCGCGCGTCGCGCCACGATCAGTCTCTTGCAGCGGCGCCGTGAAAGCCGGCGCCTGACATTCGCCGATGCTTGACGCCGTGCCCTCATCGCGCTCGAAAGCCGGCGCCCCCGAAGACGAGCGCGTCATCAAGCTTGCCGTGCTGGCGGTCGGTGGCCAGGGCGGTGGCGTGCTGGCCGACTGGATCACCGACGTCGCCGAGCGCAACGGCTACGTCGCGCAATCGACCTCGGTCGCCGGCGTCGCCCAGCGCACCGGCGCCACCATCTATTATGTCGAAATGTGCCCCGACACCGGCCGCCTGCCGGTCTTCGCGCTGTCGCCGTCGCAGGGCGACGTCGACATCCTGATTGCCGCCGAACTGATGGAGGCCGGCCGCGCCATCATCCGCGGCTTCGTCACGCCCGAGCGCACGACGCTGATCGCCTCGTCGCACCGCATCGCCGCGGTCTCGGAGAAGATCGAGCCCGGCGACGGTCGCGCCTCGTCCGCCAAGGTGCATGCCACGGCGGAAGCCGCGGCCAAGCGCTTCATTGCCTTCGACATGGAGAAGATCGCCGCCGACAATGGCTCGATGATCTCGGCCAGCCTGCTCGGCGCGCTGGCCGGCTCCGACGCCTTGCCGTTCAGTCGCGAAAGCTATGAGCAGGCGGTCAGTGCCGGCGGCCGCGGTGTGAAGGCCAGCCTCGCCGCCTTCGGCGCCGCCTACGATCGGGCGCGCGGCATCGCGAGTGCGCCTTCGGGCGACAAGACTGCAGGGCCGGCGGCCGCTGAAACCGGCTCGGGCGCCGCGACAGAAGTCAGCGGCCCGGAAAGCCTGTTGAAGGGCTGGCAACAATTGGCGGCGCGCGTCGCTACGCTGCCTGTACCCGTGCGCGACATGGCGCTTCGCGGCCTGAAAAAAGTGGTCGACTATCAGGACGTTGCTTATGGCGGCGAGTATCTCGATAGGCTCGACCGGGCCGTCGCTCTGGACGATGCCGAACACGCCTACGCGCTGTCGATCGCCGCCGCCAAGCATCTGGCCAACGCCATGTGCTACGACGACATGATCCGCGTCGCCGACCTGAAGACGCGCTCTAGCCGCGACCGACGCGTACGCCGTGAGGTTGGCGTCAAGGACGGCTCGGTCCTGCAGGTGACCGAATATTTCCATCCGCGCATCGAGGAATTCTGCGGCACGCTGCCGGCCGGGCTCGGCAGCTACATCGAGGCGCGGCCGAAGCTCGCCGCCTTCCTCGACCGCCGCATCAACCGCGGCCGCCATATCCGCACCGACAGTTTTGCCGGCTTTGCCGCATTGTGGTTCATCGGCGGCCTGCGCCGCTGGCGCCGCCGGCTGCTGCGCCACAAGGTCGAGACCGCGCATCTCGAGCGCTGGTATGCGCTGGCGCTCGGCCATGTCGGCGAGGACTACGCGCTTGGCACGGAGATCCTCAACTGCCGCCGGCTGATCAAGGGCTACAGCGACACCCACGCCCGCGCGCAGTCGAAATTCGACCGCGTGCTGTCGGCGCTCGACCTGGTCAAGGGCCGCCCGGACGCCGCAGACTGGATCCGGCGCCTGCGCGAAGCCGCGCTGAAGGACGAAAAGGGCGACATGCTCGACGGCGCGCTGAAGACCGTGGCGTCGCTGGGCGACGGCGACGTTCCATCAAGTTGATCTGTGAAATGGTCCCGTTTAATTCATCGAGAATTTTGGTGCCGCTTAGGTGACTCGAACACCTGACCCCATCATTACGAATGATGTGCTCTACCAACTGAGCTAAAGCGGCCCGGGAAACCGAGCTTCCAAGATGGGCTGCGTGATAGACGCAACCGGCCGCGAATTCAAGATGGCAGTCGCGATTTCAGGACGAGGCATTTCGTGCCGCCTCCGGCCGGGCGCAAGGGCAGCCGCCGCGCGGATCTACCATTGGCCGCGTGATGCCGTATCGGCAGGCCGTCCCGTCCGCCACGTTGGCCGTGGCGGGAAAATCAGCGAAAAATGTTGATTCCTTTACCGAAAACCGCCGAAATGAGCTTTGTGCCCCTCGGCAAGGCAGAATGCGGCCGCTCGCTTGTTGATTGATTGGTCGCCTGCGGCTAACGATCATGGCAATGTGAGTGAAATTGCAGAGGGAATTCGCTTGGACGCGATCGAAAAAGCGATCCGCAATGCCTTCGAGAAAGGCAATGCCGACGACCGGGCGTTTCGCGAGCGGGTCTATCGATCGGCTTTCGCGGCACTCGACCGTGCCCTGCAGGCCAATCCAAACGTCACGGTGGAGGTCGCCATCAAGCGCCGCAAGGCGGTCCAGGCGAAGATCACCGAAATCGAATCGGAATTCCTGCCGGCGGTTGCCGACGTCGCCGCGCCGACCGACAGTTTGCAGGCAGCACCGGCGGTGGAGCCTCCGGCTGAAACTGAAACCGAAGCCGAGCCCGCGCCGTCGCCCGATGTCGTCGTTGACGGTCCAGCGCAGCCGCCCGAATCCGATGCGCCGCGGTCGCGCGTCCTGCCGGTCGTTCCCGACATCATGCCCGATGCGCCTGTTCCCGAGGCGCCGGTGATCGACATGGGGGCCTCGGTTCCGACCGAAGCCGACGTCGAAACCGACGATGCGGAAGTGACGCCCGACCGCGACGACCGGCGGGCGAGGCGGCGGCGCCTGCCCTTGACCGCGATCTTCTTCGGTGTGACGCTGCTCGCAGCCGCCGGCATCGGCCTTTATTTCGCCAACCAGACCGGCGTCTTCAAATCGGCGACCGAGCTCGACACAGCGCCACCGGAAGCGCCGCCAACGGTCGACGGCGAAGATTTCACGCCGGACGACACCGCTTCGCCGCCGAAGCAGGGCGAGCAGGACGAGGCGCGCGACTGGATCAACGTTTTTTCGCCGGGTGACCCGACGCAGGTCAATGCACCGTCGGACGCCAAGGCCGACGTCATCCAGGACGAAAGCGGTTCCTTCCTGCGCATCCGCTCGGGGGCATCCGGCTCGGCCATCAGCTTCGACGTCGGACAAGGCGTGTTGGAAAAACTAGCCGGCAAGCATGCCACATTCGACATCATCGCGCGCTCCGAGGAGGGGCAGGAGACGCAGATTTCCGTCGATTGCAATTTCGGCGAACTCGGCGACTGCGGCCGCAAGCGCTATGCGGTCGGTCGCGAGCGCAATGAATATCTGTTCGACGTGCGCTTTCCCGACAAGCGTCCGGGTGCTGCCGGCACCATCGCCATCAATTCCGACTTCGATAAGCAGGGCAAGTCGGTCGACATCTACGAGATCCGCGTTTCAGTCGTTCCCTAAAGCACGTCGCGTTCGGACCGGTCTTATGCGACGCACTTTAGGTTCTTGTTTTGATGCATGTCGTTACCGCAAAACCGCTGCACACTTTTTGCTCGACATGCATTAACTATCGAGCAGCGCCTGCAGCGTCTCGATGCGGTCGGCTTCGGCCGCCGGCTTGTCCCAGCGCAGCCGCGAAATGCGCGGAAAGCGCATGGCAACGCCGGATTTGTGCCGCGTCGAGCGGTTGAGCCCTTCGAAGGCTACCTCAAGCACCAGCCCGTTCCTGCGGTCGGCCCGTACCGAGCGCACCGGGCCGAAGCGCTCGATCGTGTTGTCGCGGACATATTTGTCGATCTGCCTCAGTTCCTCGTCGGTGAAGCCGAAATAGGCTTTTCCCACCGGCACCAGCTCCTCCGATCCTTCCGGCCCGGACCAGACGCCGAATGTGTAGTCGGAATAGAAGCTCGAACGCTTGCCGTGGCCGCGCTGGGCATACATCAGCACCGCGTCGACCGTGTGCGGATCGCGCTTCCATTTGAACCACGGGCCCTTCGGCCGCCCGGCCACATAGGGCGAATCCCAGCGCTTCAGCATGACGCCTTCGATGACCGGATGCAGCGGCTTGCGGCGCAATTCCTCGAGTGCCTGCCAGTTGGTGAATTCGACCAGCGGCGACAGATCGAAGCGGCTCGGATCGAGTGTCCTGACGAAGGCCTCGAGCCGGCCGCGCCGTTCGCGGAAGGGAAGTCCGCGCACATCCTCGTCACCAATCTGCAGCGCATCGTAGCAGCGCATGAAGGCCGGGTATTGCTGCTGGATCTTGGGTGACACGCTCTTGCGGTTCAGCCGCTGCTGCAGATCCGAGAAGGTGCCCGTCGCCTGCCTGGGGTCTCCGACCAGAAGCTCGCCGTCGAGGGCGCCGGAAAAATCCATCGCCTCCGCAAGGTCCGGAAAGGCACCCGAGACATCGTCACCGGTGCGCGAATAGAGCCGGCGAATGCCGCCTTCGCAAACCGCCTGGACGCGGATGCCGTCCCATTTCCATTCGGCCGCGTAGTCGGCCGGGTCGAGCTTTTCGAGGTCGCCGTCGCCGACGGCATTCGACAGCATCACTGGCCTGAACAGCGCCAGCGCCGTCTTCCTGGGTTTTTCCGCTTTACCCTCCAGCCAGGCGAACAGCGCGAGATAGGGCGGCGTCAGCCCGTGCCAGAGTTCCTCGATCTCGGCGATTTCGACCTTGCCGAAATCGGCCAGCGCCTGCTTGGCAAGCCGCGCCGAGACGCCGATGCGCAGGCCGCCGGTGACCAGCTTTATGATGGCAAAGCGCGCCGAAGTGCTGGCGCTGTCGAGCAGCCGGGCCAGCACTTGCGGCCCGTCGGAACGGCTCGCCGCCTGCAGCTTGGCCACCACCTCGGCCAGCGTCGGCTCGTGGTTCGCAATGTCGACCGGCGCCTGCGGCCAGACCAGCGATACGGTCTCGGCCAGGTCGCCGACATAGTCGTAGGAATACCCGAACAGCACCGGATCCATGCGCTCGATCACCAGTGTGCGCAGCATCGCCGGCTTGACCGCGGCGATGGACAGATCGCCGGTGATGGCCGCCAGCGCCAGCCCGCGGTCCGGATCCTCGACGCTGCGGAAATAATCGGTCAAAAGCGTCAGCTTGCCGTTGCGCGACGGCGTCAGGACGAGGCGGTCGAGAAGCTCGGCGAAGCGGTTCATGACGGTGAGAACCATGGGCGGGCGTCGCGTTCTATCGCGCCCCCCTCTGTCCTGCCGGACATCTCCCCCTCAAGGGGGGAGATTTGCTGTCGCGACTGCTTTCGCCAATTTCCAACGTTGCAGGATGAGCGGCAAAACCAAAGCTGCCGATCTCCCCCCTTGAGGGGGAGATGTCCGGCAGGACAGAGGGCGGCGCCGCAGAGCGCCGTACCGGCGATTGCTGGATCCAAAAACACCATCAATCGCCCTCGTCCTCGTAGCCGACGAGATGCAGCGGCCGAGCCGCAATGCCTTCGAGCTCGCACCAGCGCACCAGCGCCTCCTCGCGGCCATGCGTTACCCAGATTTCTTCGGCGCCGGTCTCCTTGATCGTGGCGGTCAACTCGCCCCAGTCGGAGTGGTCGGAAATGATCAGCGGCAGCTCGACGCCGCCCTGCTTGGCGCGCTGGCGGATGCGCATCCAGCCTGAGGCGAAGCACGACATCGGATCGGGAAAACGCCGCGCCCAGCGATCGGCGAAGGCGGATGGCGGGCCGACGACGATGGCGCCGGCAAAGTCGCTTTTTTGGCCGGTCTCGACGGTCGCCGGTTCCAATGTGCCGAGATCGATATTCTGGCTCTGGTAATACTCGCTGAGCTTGGCCAGCGCGCCGTGGATGTAGATCGGCTTTTCGTAGCCGGCATCGCGCAGCAGCCGCATGACGCGCTGCGCCTTGCCCAGCGCATAGGCGCCGACCAGATGCGTTCGCTCGGGAAACTGCTCGGTCGATTTCAGCAGCCGGGCGATCTCTTCGGTATCGGGCGGATGCCGAAACACCGGCAGACCGAACGTCGCCTCGGTGATGAAGACGTCACACTTGAGCGGCTCGAACGGCTCGCAGGTCGCGTCCTTCTGGCGTTTATAGTCGCCGGACGCGACGATGCACGTACCCTGATGCGCGACCTTGATCTGGGCCGAGCCAAGCACATGACCAGCCGGGTGAAAGCTGACGGCCACACCGCCAAGCGCAATCGTCTCGCCGAGCACGGCGGCTTGCGTCGTTCCGGCAAAACTGTCGCCGTAGCGCAGCCCCATGATGTCGAGCGTCTGCTGCGTCGCCATCACCGAGCGGTGGCCGGAGCGGGCATGGTCGGAATGGCCATGTGTGATCAGCGCCCGGTTGACCGGCCGCACCGGGTCGATGAAGAAATCGCCGGGCGGGCAATACAGCCCTTCCGGCCGGGGATGAAGCAGGTCGCTGGCGCGCATGGCCCCAAGATAGGCGCTAATTCCGGCGCGGGAAGCCTGTTGTATGTCACTGCTGACTCCAGCATAGAGCGCAAGCCGGCTGCAAACACCCGGCGGAACCCGATCGCATGAAACCGCTCCAGACCTCGTCCGGCGATTTGACCGCCGACCGCCGCGCCGACTATGCCGAAATGCTCTATGCATCCGGCGATCATGCGGCAGCGGCGGAATTGCTGCTCGGCGCGCTCGAACTGGCGCCGCAATGGCCAGCCGGCTGGTTCCGCCTCGGCGAGATGCAGGAAGCGGCGGGCGCGCGCGATCGTGCCGCGCAGGCCTGGACGACGGCACTGCGGCTCGACCCGGCGGACAGGCTCGGCGCGGTGCTCAAGCTGCAATTGATCGGCAGGGCAGCGGCGGCCCAGGCGCCGCCCAGCGCCTTTGTCGAGACGCTGTACGACCACTATGCCGGGAGTTTCGAGGCTGAACTGGTCGACAGGCTCGGCTATCGTCTGCCCGAATGCCTCGACCGCGCCATCCAGGCAGCACGGCCGGGCCGGTTTTCGCTGGCGCTCGATCTCGGCTGCGGCACCGGCCTCATGGGCCAGAAGCTGCGGCCGATCGCCGACCGGCTGGAGGGTTACGACATCTCGGCCGCCATGCTGAGGCAGGCGCGCGCCAAAGGCGTCTACGATCTGCTCGTCAAGACGGACCTGCAGGATTTTTGCTATTCTGGCCCGAAAGCCGATCTGGTGACGGCGGCCGATGTGTTCATCTATGTCGGCGCACTCGAAAAGGTGGTGAACAAGATTGCCGGAATGCTTGCCGGCGGCGGTCTGTTTGCGTTCTCCGTCGAGACGCTCCCGGGCGGAGAATCGTCTGACAGCGCCGGCTTCGCCCTGCTGCCGTCCCGCCGCTACGCGCATTCCCAAAGCTATGTAGAGCGGGTTCTGGACGCCGACGGCTTTTCAGTCCTGTCGCTGCAGGCAACGATCATCCGGCAGGATCGCCGCCAACCGGTCGAAGGGCTGGCCGTAGTGGCAAGCTTGCTTTCCGGCAGCGTAAAATCTGGCTAAGACTTCTGCCGCTGCGCATGAGAAGCCGCAGCTGCGAACGACAAGGAGCACGTTCATGCGCTGGAACATGACGGTCTTGGCATCTTGCCTGGCGATGGCCGGCTGCGTCGGCAATTCGATGTCCGAACGGCAGGACGAAAACGTCCAGTCCTCGCTGCAATATGACAAGGTGCCTTGCGATCAATTGCTGGCGCAACGAAACGGCCTGGCGCAGCAATATCATCTGCCGGTGGACGCCAAGCCGTCCTTCTCCAACCCGGCGACGGGCTTTGGCCCGTTCACGCCGGATATGCGCTCGAAAGCCAAGCGCGATGCCGACCAGGCAAGCGGCAAGATCGACGCCATGAACCGGTCGATTGCCCGCCGCGAATGCGGCAAGCCGGCCAAGCAGAACAAGCTCGGCCTGACCTGACCGGATCCTAATCCGCCACCTTCCACTGCTCGCGCGAGGCGCTGGCGGGATAGACGCCGAGAATGCGCATTTCGCGCGAGAAAAAGCGCAACTCGTCGAGTGCCAGCTTCACCAGCGGATCGTCGGGATGGCCCTCTATGTCGGCGTAGAACAGCGTCGCCGTAAACGCGCCGAGCTGGTAGCTTTCCAGCTTGGTCATGTTGATGCCGTTGGTGGCAAACCCGCCCATCGCCTTGTAGAGCGCTGCCGGCACGTTGCGGACGCG
This sequence comes from Mesorhizobium sp. M0145, assembly GCF_040322355.1. Lineage (NCBI taxonomy): Bacteria > Pseudomonadati > Pseudomonadota > Alphaproteobacteria > Hyphomicrobiales > Phyllobacteriaceae > Mesorhizobium > Mesorhizobium sp. M0145. The sequence goes on along the minus strand of NZ_JAMYTK010000006.1, from coordinate 169,819 downwards.
GAAGATGAAGGTCGTCATCATCCTGGCGTCGGCCGAGGGGCGCTCGGCCCATTGCTTGTTCTTGGTCAGCACGACGAAGCGGGTAACGTTGCTGTCGGTGTCCTCGACATTCTCTTCGATGATGTCGAGCCCGTAGAGCGTCGAGGCCAGCGCCGGCGCCAGCGCGGCCATGGTGCGGTCCTTCATTGCGGCGACCATCTTGGCGGCGCCCGCGGTGTCGCCGGCCACCGTCGCCTTCCAGCCGTTCTTGCGGATGTATTTGCGGCATTGGCCGAGCGCGTGGATGTGGCTGTGCACGGTCCTGATCTCGTCGCGCCTGACGCCGGGCAGCACCATCAGCTGGAAGTGGATCGGCAGAAAGTATTCGCCGATGATGTGCAGCTTCGATTCCGGCAAGAGGTGATGGATGTCGGCGACGCGGCCGGCAATGGTGTTCTCGATCGGGATCATCGCCAGATCGGCTTTGCCGGTCTCGACCGCATTGAAGGCGTCCTCGAAGGTCGGGCACGGCAACGGCTCCATCGACGGGAACATGTTGCGGCAGGCGGTGTCGGAATTGGCACCCGGCTCGCCCTGGAAGGATATTTTGTTGGTCTTTTCAGGCATGCGCAGTGTCTCGGGATTGGGGGAGGAATTTCTTAGTTGGAAAGGAGCGCCCTGGCGCGTTCGAGATCGTCCGGCGTATCGACGCCAAGCGGCACCGACTGGACGATCTCCGCATCGATGCGCATGCCGGCCTCCAGCGCCCGCAATTGCTCCAGCCGCTCGCGGCGCTCCAGCGGCGACGGCCTCAGCGCAACGAAGCGTTCGAGTGCGGCGCGGCGATAGGCATAGAGGCCGATGTGATGGTAGAGCGGGCCTTCGCCCCAGGGCGCGGTGGCGCGGGTGAAATAGAGCGCCCTGAGCCGTGTCGCCGAGAGTGGCGAGCCGACCAGCTTGACGACGTTCGGATTGGTCTTTTCCTCGTCGCGGACGATCTCGACGCAGAGCGTGGCGATATCGACCGCTCTGTTCTCGAAAGGCTTCAGCGCGGCGCCGATAACAAGGGGGTCGATGGTCGGCAGATCGCCCTGCACATTGACGATCGTCTCGACGCTGTTGCCAGGGTCGAGAATGGCCAGCGCTTCGAAGATGCGGTCGGAGCCGGTTTCGTGGTCCGCCCGCGTCATCACCGCCTCGAAATCATGCGCGCGCACCGCCTCCGCAACGCCTTGCGTATCGGTGGCGACGACCACCCGGCCGAGCCCGGCCTCGGCAGCGCGGCGGGCGACGTGGACGATCATTGGAGTGCCGGCAATGTCGGCGAGCGGCTTGCCCGGCAGGCGGGTCGAGGCCATGCGGGCCGGGATCAGGATGAGCGTGGACATGAGGCGGGCAGGGGCTCGAAAAAGAGGAGGACAAAGTGGCAAAAGGTCTCACTGGCAGCGCCCTTATAGGTGTTGCAACGCCGGAGCAAAAGACCTAGTTTCCGCGCGATTTGGCCGGTTCCACCGGGTGGATCACGATACCGACGGACGGAGTGGACGGATCGGTCCGCCGGAAAGGGAGCCTGGGGCGTATGGATTCCAACGAAGTCAACAAGCTGCTCGCCGGTCTCCTCGGAACCGTGTTCATCGTCTTTTCCGTTGGCATCGTGTCCGACGCGCTGTTTGCCTCGCCGGCGCCGGAAAAGCCCGGCTTCGCCATCGAGGCGACCGAGCCCGCCGAAGGCGGCCCGGCCGCTCCCGCCGCGGCCGTGAAGCCGATTGCCGAGCTGCTGACCACTGCCAACGCCGAAGCGGGCGCCGCCATCTTCAAGAAATGCCAGGCTTGCCACTCCGGCGAAAAGGGTGGCCCCAACAAGGTCGGCCCCGATCTCTGGGATATCATCGACCGTCCGGTCGCCGAGCATGAGGGCTTTGCCTATTCTGCCGGCATGAAGGAGTTCTCCAAGGGCGGCAGCGAGAAGTGGACCTATGACAATCTCAACCACTTCATCACCTCGCCGAAGAAGTTCGTGAAGGGCACCGCGATGGGCTTCGCCGGCCTGCCCAAGGATGAGGACCGCGCCAACGTCATCGCCTATCTGCGCACGCTGTCGGACAATCCTAAGCCGCTGCCGGCGCCCGGCGCCTCGGCCGAAAATGAGCCCGCCAAGCCGGCCGAAGGTGCGGCCCCTGCCAAGCCGGCAGAAGGCGCGGCGCCAGCCGCTCCGGCGCCGGCTGCGCCCGCAAAATAACAAAACTGTAATGGCATAATCCTTGAAAAAGCCGGGTTCAGCCCGGCTTTTTCGTTAGGAAAAATGCATATGCGACGACAAAGCCGCTCGGTTGCGGTTTTCAGCGCCGCCAAATGATCTAGATTGGGCCCAGACGCTATGGTGACGGCGCTATATCGCGAAGAGGAGAACGCATGACGGTTGGCCGAGCGCGGACGCTTCTGAAATCGGTACTGATGCTGGCTGCTTTTGCCGGCGGCCTGCAGGCGACCTTTGCGGACGAATGGCGCACGACCTCCTCGCTGATCGGCGAATCCAAATACGGCGATAATTTCCAGCACTACGATTACGTCAATCCGGATGCACCGAAGGGCGGCACAGTGAACTCAGTGGTGCTCGGCACGTTCGACAGCTTCAATCCTTACATCGTGCAGGGTTCGCCGGCCGCCGGCTTCGCGCAGTTCGGCGGCGGCCTGCTCTACGACACGCTGATGGAGCAGGCGACGGACGAGGGCAGCACCAGCCATCCGCTGATCGCCGATGCCTATAAATATCCGACCGACTATTCCTCGGCGACCTATCGTCTCGACCCGCGGGCCAAATGGCATGACGGCCAGCCGATCACCACCGACGACGTGATCTGGTCGTTCCAGGTGCTGAAGGCCAACAGCCCGCAATATAGCCGCTATTTCGAAAACGTCACCGACGCGGTCGCCATCTCCGACCGCGAGGTCGAGTTCCATTTCAACCAGAAGGGCAACCGGGAGCTACCGAAGATCCTCGGCGATCTCGTCGTGCTGCCCAAGCACTGGTGGGAAGGCACCGACGCCAACGGCAAGAAGCGCGACGTCACCAAGCCGACGCAGGAGCCGCCGCTCGGCTCGGCCGCCTACAAGATCGCGAGCTTCAAGCCGGGGTCCGAAATCATCTGGCAGCGCGTGCCCGATTACTGGGCGGACAAGCTGCCCGTAAAAATCGGCCGCGAGAATTTCGACAGGCAGCGTTTCACGTATTTTCTCGACGACAATGCCGCCTGGCAGGCCTTCACCAAGGGCGGCTTGGACGACATCAAGCCGGAGAACAGTTCGAGGCGCTGGAACACGGCCTATAATTTCCCGGCAGTCCAGGCCGGCGACGTCATCAAGAAGGAATTCAAGACCGCGTCGCCCGAACCGATGCAGGCCTTCATGCTCAACACCAGGCGCCCGCTGTTTAGGGATCGCCTGGTGCGCGCCGCGCTGATGTATCCGTTCGACTTCGAGACGATGAACCGGACCCTGTTCTTCGGTTCCAACACCCGCACCAGCAGCTATTTCCAGGGCACGGAACTGGCGTCGAGCGGCCTGCCGCAGGGCAAGGAACTTGAAATCCTCGAGCAGTACCGTGACAAGCTGCCGCCTGAAGTCTTTACCCAGGAATTTAAGCTGCCGGTCTACGACACCCCGCAGGCTGAGCGCAAATACCTGAAGACCGCGGTCGATCTGTTCGCCAAGGCAGGCTGGGTCATCAAGGGCGGCAAGATGGTCAACGCCAAGACCGGCGAACCGTTCAAATTCGAGATCCTCGGCTGGAACGACACCGACCAGGTCATCGCCAGTCCGTATATCGCCAATCTGCGCAAGATCGGGGTCGACGCGACGCTGCGCCTCATCGATCAGACCCAGTATATCAACCGAGTCACTCACTTCGACTTTGACGTGGTCACTTCGATACTCGGGCAGTCGGACTCTCCCGGCAATGAACAGCGCGATTTCTGGAGTTCCAAGGCCGCCGATTCGCCGGGATCGCGCAATTACGCCGGCATCAAGAATCCGGTCGTCGATGCGCTGGTCGACCGGGTCATCTTTGCCACCGACCGCGACGATCTGGTTGCCACCACCCATGCGCTCGACCGGGTGCTGCTGTGGAACTATTATGTCGTGCCGCAATATTACCGCGCCGTGGTCTGGCTCGCCTACTGGAAAAAGTTCGGCATGCCGGAGAAGCAGCCCGCATATAGCGGCGTCGACCAGAATTCCTGGTGGATCGACCCGGACAAGGAAAAGGCGCTGGCGGCCAAATACAAGAGCGGCAATTGATGGCAGCGCTGCCTCGTCGCGACTTCCTCGCCCTGGGCGGTGCTGCCGCCGCTGCGGCACTGCTGCCAGGCCGAGCTTTCGCGGCCATTCCGACCGGCGTGAAACTGCACGGGTTGTCGGCTTTTGGCGATCTCAAATACGGGCCGGATTTCACGCATTTCGACTATGTCAATCCAGACGCTCCCAAGGGCGGCCGGATGAATTTCGGCCCGCCGAACTCCACCCTCAATCAGAGCTTTCTGACTTTCAACACGTTGAACTCGCTGGTGTTGAAGGGGGATTCGCCGCCGCGCACCGAGCTCTGTTTCGATTCGCTGATGGCAAGGGCGCTCGATGAGCCGGATGCGGTCTACGGCGTGCTTGCCGAATCCGTTACGTTGTCGCAGGACCGCAACGGCTTCCGCTTCAGCCTGCGGCCACAAGCGCGCTTCCATGACGGCTCGCCCCTGACGGCCGAGGACGTTGCCTTCGCCTTGAACCTCTACAAAGACCGGGGACACCCGAACCTTTCCCAAGCGCTGCGGCATATGACGGATGCGGTCGCAATCGATCCGCTTACTGTCAGCCTTACCTTCAACGGCAAACAGTCGGCGCAGAATATCCTCGCGATCGCCGTAATGCCGATCGTGTCCAAAGCCTTCTATACGGCCAATGATTTCGACGCCTCGACGATGACCCCGCCGCTCAGCTCCGGGCCGTACAAGATGGGACGGGTCGTGGCAGGGCAGACTATCGAATATGAACGCGTCGCCGACTATTGGGGGCGCGATCTCGCCGTGAACCGCGGGCTTAATAATTTCGACCGTATCCGTATCGATTTCTATCTTGATCGCCAGGCAGCGTTTGAAGCGTTCAAGAAAGGCGATACGCATTTTCGCGAGGAATTCACCGCGCGGGTATGGGCGACCGGTTACGACTTTCCGGCCCTGAAGGACGGCAGGGTCGTCAAACGGGAATTTCCCGGCGAGAAATCGCCCGACATGCAGGCTGTCGCGCTGAACCAGCGCCGGCCGCAATTCCGCGATGTGCGCGTGAGACAGGCGATCGCCTATTGCTTCGATTTCGAATGGACCAAGCGGGTACTGTTTTTCGGCTCCTACGAGCGCTCGCAATCGAACTTCGAACGATCGGACTACAAGGCCGAGGGCCTGCCCTCGCCCCAGGAATTGAAACTGCTGGAGCCGTTTCGAGCCGAGTTGCCGCCGGAAACCTTCGGCGAACCGGTGGTGCAACCCGTCTCGGACGGTTCCGGTCACGACCGTAAGGTGCTGCGCGAAGCTTCGAGACTGCTTGCCGAAGCCGGCTGGAAGCGAGCGGGCAATTTCGTCGTCAATGAGAAGGGCGAGCGACTGCGGGTGGAAATGCTGGCCGAGGACGAGGGTCTCGTTCGCATTTTCGCGCCGTGGTCCGAGAATATGAAGGCGATTGGCATCGACGCTTCGATCCGGCAGGTCGATTCGACGCAATTTGAAGCGCGGCAAAGCAACTACGATTTCGATTTCAACATGCTACATTGGTTGATCGGGGCGACGCCTACTGCCGACGGCCTGGAAATCCTCTACAATTCCCGGATGGCGAAAACGCCGGGGATGCGCAACTATCCGGGCACGGAAAGCAAAGCCATCGACGCGCTGATCGAGGCAGCCGGCAAGGCGCAGAGCCGGATCGAACTCGTCACAGCGCTCAACGCGCTCGATCGGGTCTTGCGCGCGCGGCTAGACTGGATTCCAACATATCATCTGGCGAATCACCGGGCAGCCTTCTGGGACATGTTCGGCTTTCCCGCTCAAAAGCCGGATTACGACTTTCCGGTCGAGACGCTGTGGTGGTTCGACAAAGACAAGGCGGCAAAGATTGGCAAAGCCTGAGATTTTTGCACAAGCGAGGCAGGGAACCTGATGGGCGCCTATATACTGCGCCGCATCCTTTTGATGATCCCGACCCTGTTCGGCATCATGGCGGTGTCATTTGCCGTCATCCAGTTTGCTCCAGGCGGGCCGGTCGAGCAGGTCATCGCCAGGCTGACCAACCAGGGCGGCAGCGATCGCCTCGGCGGCGGCGGGGGTGATGCCGGCGGCGCCAATTTCGATGTCGCCGGTGACGTCGGCTCGAAATACCGCGGCGCGCAAGGGCTCGATCCGGAATTCATCAAGAAGCTGGAGAAGCAGTTCGGTTTCGACAAGCCGCCGCTCGAGCGCTTCGGCATGATGCTGTGGAACTATCTCCGCTTCGATTTCGGCGACAGCTACTTCCGCGACATCTCAGTGCTCGACCTGATCCTGGAAAAGATGCCGGTGTCGATCTCGATCGGGCTGTGGATCACGCTTTTATCCTACCTGATCTCGATCCCGCTCGGCATCCGCAAGGCGGTCAAGGACGGCTCCACTTTCGACGTCTGGACCAGCGGCGTCGTCATCGTCGGCTACGCCATTCCGGGCTTCCTGTTCGGCATCTTGCTGATGGTGCTGTTTGCCGGCGGCTCGTTCTGGGACTGGTTTCCGCTGCGCGGCATCACCTCCGACAATTGGGACCAGCTGTCCTGGCCGCAGCGGATCGTCGACTATTTCTGGCATATGACCCTGCCGCTGACCGCGCTGGTGCTGTCGGCCTTCGCCACGACGACGCTGCTCACCAAGAATTCCTTCCTCGAGGAAATCCGCAAGCAATATGTGGTCACCGCCCGCGCCAAGGGCCTGTCGGAGCGGCAGGTGCTCTATGGCCACGTCTTCCGCAACGCCATGCTGATCGTCATCGCCGGTTTTCCCGGTGCTTTCATCTCGGCCTTCTTCACCGGCTCGCTGCTGATCGAGAACATATTTTCGCTCGACGGCCTCGGCCTGCTCGGCTTCAACTCGGTGGTGCAGCGCGACTATCCGGTGGTGTTCGCCAATCTCTTCATCTTCTCGCTGCTTGGCCTGTTCGTCGGGCTTTTGTCCGACCTGATCTACACCTGGGTCGACCCGCGCATCGATTTCGAGCGGAGAGACGTCTGATGGCGCGGACCACGGCCGAAACGGCGCCGGCTCGGATCGCGCGGCCCTTTCTGTCGCCGCTCAACCAGCGGCGCTTGCAGAACTTCAAGTCCAACCGGCGCGGCTACTGGTCGTTGTGGATATTCCTGTTCCTGTTCGTGCTGTCGCTGGTTTCCGAACTGATCGCCAACGACAGGCCGATCATCGCCTCCTACAAGGGCGAGATCCTGTTTCCGGTCCTGGTCGCCTATCCCGAGGAGAAGTTCGGCGGCTTCTATGCGGTCACCGACTACCGTGACCCGGTGATCCAGGACGAGATCAACGCCAATGGCTGGATGGTCTGGCCGCCGGTGCGCTACTCCTACCAGACCGTCAACAACGCTATTCCCGAAGCAGCACCGACCAAGCCGTCCTGGCTCTACGACAAGAAGACGCGCTGCAACCAGTATCCGAAAGGCGAGGCAGACCCCAATTGCAACGTCGGCAACTGGAACTGGCTGGGCACCGATGACCAGGCCCGCGACGTGCTGGCGCGCGTCATCTACGGCTTCAGGATCTCGGTGCTGTTCGGCCTGATCCTGACCGCCGGCTCGGCGCTGATCGGCGTGGCGGCCGGCGCTCTGCAGGGCTATTTCGGCGGCTGGACCGACCTCCTGTTCCAGCGTTTCATCGAGATCTGGTCGGCGATCCCGGTGCTGTACCTGCTCCTGATCGTCGCCGCCATCCTGCCGCCTGGCTTCTTCATCCTGCTCGGATTGATGCTGCTGTTCTCCTGGGTGGCACTGGTTGGCGTGGTGCGGGCCGAGTTCCTGCGCGCCCGCAATTTCGAATATGTCAACGCGGCGCGCGCGCTCGGCGTCTCCAACATCACCATCATGTTCCGGCATCTGCTGCCCAATGCCATGGTGGCGACGCTGACCTTCCTGCCCTTCCTGCTCAGCGGCTCGATCTCGACGCTGACCTCGCTCGACTATCTCGGCTTCGGCCTGCCGCCCGGCGCCGCCTCGCTGGGTGAGCTGTTGAAGCAGGCACAGCGCAATCTCAACGCGCCATGGCTCGGCATTTCCGGCTTCGTCGTCATCTCGCTGATGCTGTCGCTGCTGGTCTTCGTCGGCGAGGCCACCCGCGACGCCTTCGATCCGCGCAAGACGTTCAGATGAGCGACACCCCGCTGCTTTCGGTCCAGGATCTCAGCGTCGCCTTCACGCAAGGCGGCGACCAGTCGATCGCCGTCGACCATATTTCCTTCGACCTCGCCAGGGGCGAGACGGTGGCGCTGGTCGGCGAATCCGGCTCCGGCAAGTCGGTCACCGCGCTGTCGGTTCTGAAGCTGCTGCCCTATCCGACCGCCAGCCACCCGTCGGGAAAGATCTTCTTCCTCGGCGCCGACCTGCTTGCCACGGACGAGAGAGACTTGCGCCGCGTGCGCGGCAACAAGATCACCATGATCTTCCAGGAGCCGATGACCTCGCTCAACCCGCTGCACACGATCGAGCAGCAGATCGTCGAGGTATTGAAGCTGCATCAGGGCCTGGGGGATCGCAAAGCCAAGGCGCGCACGCTGGAACTTCTGCACGAGGTCGGCATCCGCGATCCGGAGAAGCGGCTCGACGCCTATCCGCACCAGCTTTCCGGCGGCCAGCGCCAGCGCGTCATGATCGCCATGTCGCTGGCCAACGAGCCTGAACTTTTGATCGCCGACGAGCCGACGACGGCGCTCGACGTCACCGTCCAGGCGCAGATCCTCGAGCTGCTCGCCGGCCTGAAAAGCCGCAAGAACATGTCGATGCTGTTCATCACCCACGATCTCGGCATCGTCAGGAAGATCGCCGACCGGGTCTGCGTGATGACCAGGGGCAAGATCGTCGAGACCGGCCCGACCAAGGAGATATTCGCCAATCCGCAGCACGCCTACACGCGGCATCTGCTTGCCGCCGAGCCGAAAGGCAAGCCGCCGGCGGCCAACCAGGCCGCCAAGCCGGTGATGGTCGGCAAGGACGTCAAGGTCTGGTTTCCGATCAAGAAGGGCTTCTTCCGGCGCACCGTCGACAATGTGAAGGCGGTCGACGGCATCGACGTCACCGTGCGGGCCGGCCAGACGCTTGGCGTCGTCGGCGAATCCGGCTCAGGCAAGACGACGCTCGGCCTGGCGCTGGCCAGGATGATCTCGTCGACCGGGACCATCCAGTTCAACGGACGCGGCATCGATCAGCTGTCCTTCAACGAAATGCGGCCGTTGCGGCGCGAGTTGCAGATCGTCTTCCAGGATCCGTTCGGTTCGCTCAGTCCGCGCATGTCGGTCGCCGAGATCATCGAGGAAGGGTTGAAGATCCATGAGCCGAAGCTGTCTCCTGATGGGCGCGACGAGCGTGTCGTCGACGTGCTGAAGGAAGTCGGCCTCGATCCGGCGACGCGCAACCGCTATCCGCACGAATTCTCCGGCGGCCAGCGCCAGCGCGTCGCCATCGCGCGCGCCATGGTGCTCAACCCGCGTTTCGTCATGCTGGACGAGCCGACCTCGGCGCTCGACATGAGCGTGCAGGCGCAGGTCGTCGACCTCTTGCGCAGCCTGCAGGCCAAGCACGACCTCGCCTACCTCTTCATCAGCCACGATCTGAGGGTCATCCGCGCGCTCGCCAACGAAGTCATCGTCATGCGCAACGGCAGGATCGTCGAGGCCGGTCCTTCCGAACAGATTTTCGGCAACCCGCGGACCGACTATACAAAGGCGTTGATCTCGGCCGCCTTCAAGATCGAAACGGCGCCGGTCGGCATCGTCAGCGAGTAGATTTTCGCCAGAGATCATGCACAAAATCAAAACGCTGCCGCGCCTTGCGCGTCGGAACGCGAACGCTGTTGGTAAAAAGGGAAAAACAATCCACAATGGAAAAAGGCCGCATCCTGCTTGCCCTCACCGGTATTCATCCGCTGCGCTGGCGCGAACTGCTGTCGGCGGAGCGCGAGGTGGTGCTCGAGCCGAATGGCGCCGGCGATCCCTCGATTACCTATGCTGTGGTGTGGAAACAGCGGCCGAACCTGTTGTCGTCGCTGCCCAATCTGCGCGCCATCTTCTCGATCGGCGCCGGCGTCGACCACATCTTCGCCGATCCCACCTTGCCCGACGTACCGGTCGTCAAGGTGGTGGCCGACAACCTGACCCAGTACATGACCGAATACGTCGTCTGGCGGGTGCTCGACCACCATCGCCAAGGCATGCTCTACCGCGCCCAGCAGCAGAAGAAGATCTGGCATGAACCGCAGCAGCGGCCGGCCAGCGACATCTCGGTCGGCATTATGGGGCTCGGCACGCTTGGCCGCGCGGCGGCATCGGTGCTGTTGTCGCTCGGCTTTCCCGTCAATGGCTGGTCGCGCAGCGATCGGCCGATGCAAGGTGTCTCGACTTACGCGGGCGAGGCCGGCCTGATCCCGTTCCTAAACGCCACCGACATCCTGGTGGTGCTGCTGCCGCTGACGCCGCAGACGCACGGTATCATCAACCACGGCGTGCTGAAGGAGCTGCGGAAGCGCAACGGCCTCGGCGGCTCGGTGCTGATCAATGCCGGGCGCGGCAGGCTGCAGAAGGACGCCGACATTTTGCGCGCGCTGGACGACGGCACGCTGAAGGAAGCCAGCCTCGACGTTTTCGAGGTCGAGCCGCTGCCGAAGACGAGCCCGCTATGGAGCCACCCCAAAGTGTTCGTGACGCCGCACGCGGCGGCAACCTCCGATCCGGTCCACCTGGCGCCGATCATGCTGCGTCAGATGGATGCTTTCGAGCGCGGCGAAGCGCTGGAAAATGTGGTGGATCGCGACGCCGGGTATTAATTTGTTGGAGCGCCGCTTTCCAGTCTCAGCCCCAGCCGAGCGGCACGTAGTCGATCTCCATAAACGCCTCGACTTCCGGAATCCAGCGGTCGCGGACGAAGGCGACGTGGTCGGGATGGTCGTTGTAGCCGGAATAGGCCCGCTGATCGGCGAACTCCATCGAGAAGCCGAAGCGGTAGTCGTTCTTGGGACTGACCTGCCGCAACTGCTCGAAATGCGTGACGCCCTTTATCGCCGTGAGAATCCTCTTGGCGTCGGCGAGGAACCGTTTTTCCTCGAGCGAATGCGGCGGGTGTTTCAGCGTGAACACGACGGTGTGACGGATCATTTTTTGCTCCTGCGATGTCTTCGTGTCACGCGCTGTCAGCCCAGGCGCGGATCAGGTTATAGGCGATCGCCCCTTTCGGCGGCGTCACTAGGCCGCCCGGATGCTCGCGGGCCAGCATCGAGAGCACCTCGTCGTGAAAGAACCAACGGCAATCTTCCAGCTCGTTGAGGTCGGGGTGGATATCGTCGTTGAGCGGTTCGCCGAAGCAGCCGATCATCAGCGAATAGGGAAACGGCCAGGGCTGGCTGGCGTGGTAGACGACGCGGCCGAGCCGGATGCCGGCTTCCTCCAGCGTTTCGCGGCGCACCGCCGCCTCGATCGTCTCGCCCGGCTCGATGAAACCGGCGAGCGCCGAATACATGCCGGGCCCGAAATGCCGGCCGCGGCCGAGCAGGCATTTTTCGCGTGTTGCCGTCAGCATGATCGCCACCGGGTCGGTGCGCGGAAAGTGCTCCGTACCGCAGGCCGGGCAATGCCGCTTGTAACCGCCCGCCCGCATCTCGGCTTCGGTGCCGCATTTGCTGCAGAAGCGATGGCTGGCATGCCAGGCGAGCAGCGCCGCCCCTTGCGCCAGCGCGCCGGCCGCCGCTTCGTCGATCAGCCCCTGCATATATACCGAGCGATAGTCGATCGCCTTGATCGTCTCGGGAAGCTGCTCGGGCTCGACCCCGGCCGGCACCGCCAGCACCGGGCCGCTTTCGGAAAAACCGAGCAGGACGCCGTTTTCGAGCGATGCTTCGAGCGGCCGGCATTCGGCCACCCCGAACCAGGGGTCGAATGCGCCTTGCGCAAGCTTCAAATAGAGCCGGCCGCCACGCATCAGCAAAAGCCGCGCCGAGGGATCGGCGAGTGCCTTTTCGACGGAATCGTCGGCGCGGTTTTCGGACTGCCGGTCGATAATGTTGCCGGCGAAGCCGACGAACTGGCTCGGCTCGCGCAAGGGCGCGTCAAACAGGCGAAAGCTCATGCAGACTCGGGAAGGTTCAAGGTGGACACGGGAGAGGCTTATAGCGCTGCCTTGATCTTTTCCGCAAACTTGCGAAGGTCGGAGCGCTGATAGGGCTCGCGCAGGCCGTGCCCCCACACCGGGCCGGGCCAGCCGGGATCGCCTTCCGAGCGCGCAATGACGTGTACATGCAACTGGCGCACGATGTTGCCGAGTGCGCCGGTGTTGATCTTGGTGCAGCCGGTCACCCGCTTCAGCGCCAGCGCCACCATGTTGGTCTCGAAGGTCAGCATCGCCTGGTCCAGCGGCGTCATGTCGTGGATTTCCTCGATGCCCGGCCGCTGGGGCACCAGCAGCAGCCATGGCCAGCGGCGGTCGTTCATGACGCGCAATTCGCACAGGCCGAGCCACATCAGCTGTTCGCTGTCGGCTTCCAACTGGGCGTCAAGCGTGAATCCGGCCTTGAGGCCCGGCAGCATCGGCGTTTCCCTCACTTTTTGACGTTTTTTGAACTCCATCGACGCTAGAGCGGCTTCCGAAGGGCCGCAAGGGGCAGCAAGCAACATTGGCCGCCGCGGCGCTGATTGTGCGCGAAGAAGTGAGGGCCCGGGCAAATTGCATCAGGTTGGCGCTGCCCCGCCGAGGTCGCGGCCACATTTTGTTCTTGCTTTGTGCCGGCAGCTATGCTACTAATCTCGCTATGGTGATTATTCGCACCAACGACCCGCCCGCCGAGGCGGGTTTTTGGTTTCAGCTTTCGCCGTCGCTCAAGGCCCCTATCATCCGCACTTGCATTTCATCGCCGGATTGCCGATATGGAGGCTGGGAGGTTGGTGGTGGACGGTCCACTCGCCAACCGGGTCAGGTCCGGAAGGAAGCAGCCCTAACGAGCCCGGAACGGGTCATTGTTCCAGCCTCCCGCCTCTTCGCCTTTTGCCCCGACATTGACGGCGCCAAGCCGTGCGGGCGAAACTATGCGCAGGAATCGGCCGCCTCCAGTGGCAGCCCTTGGAGCTTAACGGGCGAATGAGCGAAGCCGGAAACGAGGCCGGGAAATTGGACAAGCCTGCCGCCTACCGCGTGCTGGCGCGCAAATACCGACCGTCGAATTTCTCCGAACTGATCGGCCAGGAGCCGATGGTCCGCACCTTGACCAATGCCTTTGCCACCGGCCGCATCGCCCAGGCCTGGATGCTGACCGGCGTGCGTGGCGTCGGCAAGACGACGACCGCGCGCATACTCGCGCGGGCCCTGAACTACAAAACATCGACCGTCGACCAGCCGTCCGTCGACCTTGCCGTGCTCGGCGAGCATTGCCAGGCGATCATGGAAGGCCGGCATGTCGACGTCATCGAGATGGACGCCGCCTCGCATACCGGCATCGACGACATCAGGGACATCATCGAGCGTGTGCGCTACGCCCCGGTGTCGGCGCGCTACAAGGTCTACATCATCGACGAAGTGCACATGCTTTCCAACCAGGCCTTCAACGGCCTGCTGAAGACGCTGGAAGAGCCGCCGCCGCACGTCAAGTTCATCTTCGCCACCACCGAAATCCGCAAGGTGCCGATCACCGTCCTGTCGCGCTGCCAGCGTTTCGACCTCAGGCGCATCGATGCGGCAATGATCAAGGCCGACCTTGCCAGGATAGCCGGTCTGGAGGGCATCGAAGTCGAAGACGATGCGCTGGCGATGATCGCGCGCGCGGCCGAAGGCTCGATGCGCGATGCGCAGTCGATCCTCGACCAGGCGATCGCCCATGGCGGCGGCGCGGTCAGCGCCGAAGCGGTGCGTGCTATGCTCGGCCTTGCCGACCGTGCCCGCATCGTCGACCTGTTCGAACATGTCATGAAGGGCGACGTCGCCGCCGCACTTGCCGAATTCCGTGCCCAGTACGATACCGGCGCCGATCCTGCCGCGGTGCTGACCGACCTTGCCGAGTTCAACCATCTGGTCACCCGTCTGCGTTTCGTGCCGGCTGCCATCGACGACGCCTCGCTGTCCGAGGACGAGCGCCGGCGCGGCGCCGATTTCGCCAGCATGCTGTCGGTCAAGGTGCTGTCGCGGACGTGGCAGATGCTCTTGAAAGGTATTCCCGAGGTGCAGACCTCCAACCGCCCGGTCAGCGCCGCCGAGATGGTGCTGATCCGGCTGGCCCATGCCGCCGACCTGCCGACGCTGGACGAGGCGCTGAAATCGCTGGAGAACGGCGGTACCCTGCCGGGCACTGCGCCGCGCGTGAATGGCACGCCGGCAAGCCCCGGCCCCGCAAACCATGCGCCTGCAAGCGGTGGTGCCGGCGCCGTGGCGCAGGCGCGGATGCCGATGGCCAATGGCGGCGCCCAGACAATGCGTCTGGTCGAGGCCGAGCCGGTGCCGACCAACTTCGTTACTCCGCCGGAGCCGGCGGTCGAGGCGCCGCCGGTGCCGGTGAAATCGCTGGCCGACATTGTCGCCCTTGCCGACGCCCAGCGCGACATGGCCTTCAAGGTGTTGGTGAAGCGTTGCGTGCGCCTGGTGCGCGTCGAGCCCGGTCGTATCGACGTCAGCCTGACCGACGATGCGCCGAAGATGTTGCTCAACGATTTGACCGCCAAGCTGCGCGCCTGGACCGGCCGCAACTGGCTGGTGTCGCTGTCGAAGGAAGAGGGCGGCCAGACCTTGGCCGAGCTGGAATCGACAAAGCGCGAAAACGCCTTCCTCGATGCCAAGAGCGACCCGACGGTCGCCGCCATCCTGGCGCGCTTTCCCGGCGCCAAGATCATCGACGTGCGCATTCCCGACGCGCCGGAAGCCGACGAGGCCGACGTGCCGGTCGAGCCGCCGGCCGACGACGACGAAACCTGAAACAACCAGCACCAGCTGCAAAGGACCGTGCGATGAAAGACCTTCTCGGCATGATGGGCAAGGCAAAGGAAATGCAGGCCAAGTTCCAGGCCATGCAGGATGAGATCGCCACGCTGGAAGCCACCGGGCAGGCCGGCGGCGGCCTGGTCAGCGTCACGCTGACCGGCAAATTCGAGATGAAGTCGCTGAAGATCGACCCGTCGCTGTTCAAGGAAGACGAGGTCGAGATTCTCGAGGACCTGCTTCTCGCTGCCCACAACGACGCCAGGACCAAGGTCGAGCAGATCATGCAGGAGAAGACCAGGGCGCTGACCGCGGGCCTACCGATCCCGCCGGGAATGAAACTGCCGTTCTAAGGCTAGTGCATGTCGCGCAAAAGTGTGCAGCGGTTTTGCGATAACGACATGCATCAAAACAAGAACCTAAAGCGCGTCGCATGAGGCCGGTCGAACGCGACGCGCTAGTCAATCGGTATGCCGTTACAGTGGCCGAAGAGTGCAGCGGCCCAGTGCTCGCTCTACCGCCAGCTGTGTCTATTAGGCAACTCCCCACACTTAATAACGCTTTAGCCATCTTTTTGCCTGAAAGTGTCTCATTCTTGCCGCAACCAGAGGCGGGCTGGCAGCAGAATTGAGGGGACACCTGTTGATCTCTACCCGATGGAAGACGCCGTTGCGGCTCGGCGTCGTTATCTCGCCGCTGTTTTTGGCCGCTTGCAGTCAGACCGCCTCGCACGGCATGTCCAGCCTGACCGATGCTATTACGCCGAGTTTCCTGAGCTCGCGCTCCTACAATTCCACGCCGAAGGAAAAGGAGTGCCTGGAGCGGGCAATGTTCTTCGAGTCCAACCGGTCGAGCCGTGACGGCATGATTGCGGTCGGCACGGTGGTGATGAACCGGCTGCGGTCCGGCAATCACGGCAACACCATCTGCCAGGTCGTCGGCGAGCGCGGGCAGTTCGCGCCGGGCGTCATGACACGGCCGATGAATTCGAAGGCGATGCCCGACGTCGAGGAAGCCGCCGAGGCGGTGCTCAAGGGCGAGCGCAAAGCCAAGCTGAAGAACACCATGTTCTTCCACACCGCCGGCCTGCGCTTCCCCTACAAGAACATGCACTACACCATGGTCGCCGGCGGCAATGCCTTCTATGAAAAGCGCGGCCGCAACTGGCAGCCGCTGCCGGACGAACCGGTGGTCGCCATGGCCCAGGCCAAGCCGCAAGCGCCTGCCGCTCAGGCCATACTTGTCGCCTCGGCGGAGCCGGCACGCAGCGCCAAGCCGACATTCGCCAAGGCAACCTATGTGACCGCCGCTGCATCGCTGCCGGCAAAGCAGACAAGGGTGACCGCCGGAATGGCGACCCCGGAGAAGGCGACGGCGGAGAAGCCGATACTTGTGGCGCTGCAAGAGCCAATGCAGGAGCCGGATGCGGCCCGTTTTGGCGGAACCGTGAGCGAGCGGCCTGTCACCTCCTTCCAGGCCGCGCCGGCAGAGCCGACAATGTCGTTCGAGGCGACGCCCGAGAACACCGACGCCATCGGCGCGATGATCGCCGGCCAGACCCGGCCACTGGAAGAAAACTGAGGACGGCAGCACTGGCCGCGACGTCGGCCTTCCCTTCTCCCACAACAAGGGGAGAAGGGAAGAGCGGAGCCCCTGGCCGCTCAACTGTTCCAAAGCGTGCGGAAAAATCCTAAACCGGTGCGATGTCGAAGCGAATCGCCGGTCCCGAGATCGAACGCCTGATCCAGCTGCTGGCCAAGGTGCCGGGGCTCGGTCCGCGTTCGGCACGCCGCGCCGCGCTCCACCTCATCAAGAAGAAGGAACAGTTGCTGGCGCCGCTCGCCGCCGCCATGGGCGAGGCGGTCGACAAGGTGCGCATCTGCTCGACCTGCGGCAATGTCGATACCTCAGATCCATGCATGATCTGCACCGACCCCCGCCGCGACCCCACTACGCTCATCGTCGTCGAGGACGTGGCCGACCTTTGGGCGCTGGAGCGGGCGACAGCCATGAACGTGCGCTACCATGTGCTCGGCGGTACGCTGTCGCCGCTCGACGGCATTGGTCCTGATGAGCTAAACATCCGTTCGCTGGTCGATCGCGTCGCCGGCGGCGAAGTCAAGGAAGTGATCCTCGCCGTCAACGCCACGGTCGAGGGCCAGACCACCGCGCACTACCTCACCGACCAGCTTTCCGGCTTCGACATCAAGGTGACGCGCCTGGCGCACGGTGTTCCGGTCGGCGGCGAACTCGATTATCTCGACGAAGGCACGCTGGCCGCCGCACTGCGCTCGCGGACGGTGTTTTGAGGCGAGCGGCGGGAAGGGTGCTTCTGTGATGATTGCATTCTGTCGCGCCCCCCTCTGTCCTGCCGGACATCTCCCCCTCAAGGGGGGAGATTGGCTGTCGCGCTGGCTTTCGCCAATCTTCAACGGTGCAAGGCTGGAGCAGAAATCGAAGCTGCCAATCTCCCCCCAAGTGGGGGAGATGTCCGGCAGGACAGAGGGGGGCGCGACAGAACGCCGACCTCGCACACTAGCCTGCCTCTCGTTTCTAGCAGCCCTACTTGGGTTGATCCTCGCCACCCCGGTCTCCGCCGCAAAAATCGACGACCAGTTCCACGCCTGGCTCAGCAATGACCTCTGGCCCGAAGCCAAGGCCAAAGGCATCTCCAGGAAAACCTTCGATGCCGCCTTCGAAGGCGTCAAGCCGAACCTGAAGCTGCCCGACCTGGTGAAGCCGGGCGAGAAGGCGACGACGCCGCAGAAGCAGCATCAGGCCGAGTTCGGTTCGCCGGGCGCCTATTTCGCTGAAAAGATAGTCCGAGCGGTGACCGCCGGCGGCCGCACCCGCGAGGCGACCAACGCTAGGACGCTTGCCGCGATCGAGAAACGCTACGGCGTGCCTGGCGAAGTGCTGCTGGCGATCTGGGGCCGCGAGAGCGGCTTCGGCGCGGCGAAGATGCCTTATGACGCCTTCGAGGTGCTGGGCACCAAGGCGTTCATGTCGACCAAGAAGGAATTCTTCCGCACCGAGCTCTTGGCTGCGCTCGAGATCGTCGAGCGCGGGCTTGCCCCGGTCGGCGCGATGAAATCGTCTTGGGCAGGCGCGCTTGGCCAGCCGCAGTTCATGCCGACATCGTTCCTCAAGCATGCCGTCGATTTCGACGGCGACGGCCGCACCGACATCTGGAATTCGACGCCCGATATACTGGCATCGATCGCCAATTATCTCGTCCATTATGGCTGGGTCAGGGGCCGCGGCTGGGGCTTCGAGGTGACTGTGCCGGACAGCGTCTCGTGCTCGCTCGAAGGTCCGGACCAGGGCAAGAAGATTTCCCAGTGGGCTGATATGGGCATCAGGCGTGTGTCGGGTAAACCGTTCCCGGCGAGCGAACTGAAAGCCGAGGGCTTTCTTTTGATGCCGGCCGGGCGTAGCGGCCCGGCCTTCATCGTCACCCCCAATTTCTATGTGCTGAAGCAGTATAACACCAGCGATCTCTATGCCCTGTTCATCGGCCATGGCGCCGATCGCATCGCCCATGGCGACAGCAATTTCTCGGGCAATTGGGGCGCGGTCGGCGGGCTCTACCGATCCGACATCGCCGCCCTGCAGCGGGCGCTGGAAGCTAAGGGCTACGATGTCGGCAGCGCCGACGGCCTGCCTGGCTTCAAGACGCGCCGCTCGATCGGCAAATGGCAGGCCAGCAACGGCCGTTCCGCTACCTGCTTTCCCGACGCCGACCTGGTTACCGCGCTGAAATAGCCGGATTTTCGCACCGCCGGTCTGGCCCAATCGACCGTTCTGCAAATGCTCGTTGCCGCGCTCGAAACCGCCGGATATGGTGAACCTGAACCGCACAAAAAATTGCCAAGACAACGGTCCGGGGATCACCGTTCGACGCGGCAAGAAATGCCACAACCCTGAGCCGGGAACTCAGGTCAACAACAACAGGGAACAGTTAAAATGATGATGGAAAAGTTTGCTCTACGCTCCCGCTTCTTGCTCGCGGGCGCGGCCATGTCCGCGCTGCTTCTGGCCGGTGCGCCTGCCTTCGCGGTCACGCCCGCCGACACGCTGGTCGAGGGTTTCGCCATCGACGACATCATCACCATGGATCCGGGCGAAGCATTCGAATTGTCGACCGCAGAGGTCACCGGCAACACCTATGATCTTCTGGTACGCCTCGACCTCAGCGACACATCCAAGGTCAAGGGCGATCTCGCCGAAAGCTGGAGCGTCTCCGACGACGGCCTGACCTACACGTTCAAGCTCAAGCCCGGCCTCAAATTCGCCTCCGGCAATCCGATCACAGCGGCCGACGTCGCCTATTCGTTCGAGCGCGCCATCAAGCTCGACAAGAGCCCGGCCTTTATTATCGGCCAGTTCGGTATCGATGGCGGCAACGTCACCGAGAAGGCCAGGGCCGTTGATGACACGACGTTCCAGTTCACCGTCGACAAGGCCTATGCGCCGAGCTTCGTGCTGAACTGCCTGTCGGCGACGGTCGCCTCGGTCGTCGATGCCAAGCTGGTCAAGGAGCATGTCGCCGCGGTCACGCCGAGCGCCGACTACAAATGGGACAATGATTTCGGCAACGCCTGGCTGAAAACCGGCTACGCCGGCTCCGGTGCCTTCAAAATGCGCGAATGGCGGGCCAACGAGGCCGTCGTCCTTGAGCGCAACGACAATTACTACGGCGAAAAAGCCAAGCTTGCCCGCGTCATCTATCGCAATATGAAGGAAAGCTCGGGCCAGCGCCTGGCGCTGGAAGCCGGCGATATCGACGTCGCCCGCAATCTCGAGCCGAACGACCTCGATGCGATCGCCAAGAATGCCGACCTCACCACCACCTCGGCGCCGAAGGGCACGGTCTTTTATATCAGCCTCAACCAGAAGAACCCGAACCTCGCCAAGCCCGAGGTTCGCCAGGCGTTCAAATATCTCGTCGACTACGACGCGTTGGGCTCGACCATCCTCAAGGGCATCGGCGAGATCCATCAGACCTTCCTGCCCAAGGGCGTGCTCGGCGAGCTGGACGAAAACCCCTTTAAGCTCGACGTCGCCAAGGCCAAGGAACTGCTTGCCAAGGCCGGCCTCGCCGACGGCTTCAGTGTCACCATGGACGTACGCAGCACCCAGCCGATTACCGGGATGGCGGAATCGATCCAGCAGACGCTGGGACAGGCCGGCATCAAGCTGGAGATCATCCCCGGCGACGGCAAGCAGACGCTGACCAAATACCGCGCCCGTAACCACGACATCTATATCGGCCAGTGGGGCCAGGATTATTTCGATCCGAACTCCAACGCCCAGACATTCGCCAGCAACCCCGACAATTCGGATGAAGGCAAGACCAAGACGCTGGCCTGGCGCAACGCCTGGGACATTCCGGACCTGACCAAGCAGACCGAAGCCGCCTTGCTCGAGAAGGACGCGGCCAAGCGCGCCGCAATGTACCAGGATCTCGAGAAGAAGATCCTCAATACCAGCCCCTTCGTCATCATCCACCAGCAGCTGGAAGTGGCCGGCCTGCGCAAGAACCTCAAGGGTTTTGCGCTCGGCCCGAGCTTCGACACCAACTTCGTCGGCCCCGTCTCGAAGGAGTGATGCCGGGGAGTGACGCCGGCGGACGCGCTGTATGAGTGTGGCTGAAAGCGAGGTGACGGCAGGGCGCGGCGGCGCCCGCGCCGTTGCCGTGGCCTCATCTATCGCCCGGTTCCTGGTCATCGCGATAACGACCTATCTCGGTCTGCTCGCGGTGACCTTCTTCATCGGCCGCGTGATCCCGATCGACCCGGTGTTGGCGGTGCTCGGCGACCGGGCGCCGGCCAACGTCGTCGAACGAACGCGCCGCGAGATGGGCCTCGACCTGCCGCTGGTCGAGCAGTTCTACATCTATGTCAAACATGCCCTGAACGGTGATTTCGGCACCTCGGTGCTGACCACCAATCCGGTGATGACCGATATCCGCCGCGCCTTTCCGGCGACGCTCGAACTGGCGACGTTGGGAACATTGATCGGTTCGGTGATCGGCGTGCCGCTTGGCGTGCTGGCCGCCGTGCGGCGCGGCAGCGTCATCGACCAGATCGTGCGCATCATCGGCCTTGTCGGCTATTCCGTGCCGATCTTCTGGCTGGGGCTGCTGGCGCTGGTGCTGTTCTACGCCAAGCTGCAATGGGTCGCCTTTCCCGGCCGGCTCGACGTCGTCTACGAATACACCTTCACGCCGATTACCGGCTTTTACCTGCTGGATGCGCTCTGGCAGCGGCAGTGGGACGTATTTGCCGATGCCTTCCGCCACATCATCCTGCCGGCCTCGCTACTCGGCTATTTCTCGCTCGCCTACATCAGCCGCATGACGCGCTCGTTCATGCTGAACGAACTCACCCAGGAATACATCGTCGCAGCGCGCGCCAAGGGCCTGTCGGAAACGCGCATCATCTGGGGTCACGCGCTGCGCAACGCCGCGGTGCCGATGGTCACGGTGATCGCTCTGTCCTATGCCGGGCTGCTCGAAGGCTCGGTGCTGACCGAGACTGTGTTTTCGTGGCCGGGCATCGGCCTCTACATCACCAACTCGCTGCAGAACGCCGACATGAATGCCGTGCTTGGCGGCACGATCATCATCGGCTCGGTCTTCATCGCCATCAATCTATTCTCCGACCTGCTCTACCGGCTGCTCGATCCAAGGACCAAGGCAGGATGAGGACCAAGGCAGGATGAGCACGGAAGCGATTCAAACTCGCCGCGACTGGCTGCTCAGCGAGCGCCCGGCGTCGCGCGTGCAGGCGAGGCTCGGCCGCGCCTATGTGGCGTGGCGGCGCTTTTCCGCCAACCGGCTGGCGTTTGCCGGCCTGCTCATCATCGTCGCCCTGCTGGTGGTCGCGGCATTCGCCGATGTGCTGGCGCCCTATTCGCCGACATTCGGCGACCTCAAGGGCTCGCGGCTCCTGGCGCCGAGTGCGGCGCACTGGTTCGGCACCGACGATCTCGGCCGCGATATCTATTCGCGCATCATCTTCGGCTCGCGCTGGACACTCTACGTCGTCATTCTGGTTGCCATTATCGCCGCGCCCATCGGCTTGCTGGTCGGCACCGTCGCCGGCTATGCCGGCGGCTGGACCGATGCGATCCTGATGCGCATCACCGACATCTTTCTCGCCTTTCCGAAGCTGATCCTGGCGCTGGCCTTTGTCGCGGCGCTCGGCCCCGGCATCGAAAATGCCGTGCTTGCCATCGCCATCACCTCGTGGCCGCCCTATGCCCGCATTGCCCGCGCCGAAACGCTGACGGTGCGCAATTCCGATTATATCAAGGCGGTGCAATTGATGGGCGCCTCGCCGTTTCGCATCGTGCTTCGCCACATCATGCCGCTCTGCATCTCCTCGCTGATCATCAGGGTGACGCTCGACATGGCCGGCATCATCCTGACCGCGGCCGGCCTCGGCTTCCTCGGCCTCGGCGCGCAGCCGCCGCTGCCCGAATGGGGCGCGATGATCGCGTCGGGCCGCCGCTTCGTGCTCGACCAGTGGTGGGTGGCGGGTGCTCCGGGCTTTGCCATCCTCATCGTCAGCCTCGGCTTCAACCTGCTCGGCGACGGACTGCGCGACGCGCTCGATCCCCGAAGTGGCGACCAATGAGTGGCGACCAATGAGCACGCTTCTCGAAGTCAACGACCTGCGCGTTACCTTCCCGACGCGCACCGGCCTGATCGAGGCGGTGCGCGGCGTCTCCTTCTCGCTCGGCCGCGAGCGGCTCGGCATTGTTGGCGAGAGCGGTTCGGGCAAGTCGCAGACCGGCCGCGCCATCATGGGCGTCACCCCGCCGCAGGCCGAGGTGACCGCGAAGACGCTCGCTTTTGACGGCATCGACCTGCTGGCCGCCTCGCCGCGCGAGCGCCGCGCGCTGCGCGGCAAGCGTATCGCCATGATCCTGCAGGATCCGAAATATTCGCTCGACCCGGTGATGAGCATCGGCCGCCAGATCGTCGAGACGCTGCGCACGCATGAGAAGGTCTCCAAGGCCGAAGCCCGCGACCGCGCGCTGGCCATGCTGGAGGCTGTGCAGATCCGCGATCCGGCCCGTGTCTTCGACCTGCATCCGCACGAGGTTTCCGGCGGCATGGGCCAGCGCGCCATGATCGCCATGATGCTGATCGCCGGGCCGGAAATGATGATCGCCGACGAGCCGACCTCGGCACTCGACGTCACTGTCCAGCTCGACGTGCTCGGCATCCTCGACCGGCTGGTCAGCGAGCGCGGCATGGGGCTGATCTTCATCTCGCACGATCTGCGCCTGGTCTCGTCCTTCTGCGATCGTGTCATCGTCATGTATGCCGGCAAGGTGGTCGAACAGCTCAAAGCCTCGGAGCTCGGCCGCGCCCAGCATCCCTATACGCGCGGCCTGCTCAACTGCATGCCCAAGATCGGCGCCGACCGTCACCCGCTGCCGGTGCTCGACCGCAAGCCGGAGTGGGCAGCATGACGGCAGCCCTTTCCGTCGACAGGCTGGAGGTGGTCTTCGACCGCTTCCGCGCGTTGAAAAGCGTCAGCCTCGAGGTCGAATCCGGTGAATCCTTCGGCCTGGTCGGCGAGTCCGGCTCCGGCAAGTCGACGTTGCTCAGGGCAATCGCCGGCCTGGCGCCGGCCGCATCAGGCACCATCGCGGTCAACGGCAAAACGCTCGGCGCGCGTCGCGACAAGGCGTTTTACCGCGAGGTGCAGATGGTCTTCCAGGACCCGTACGGTTCGCTGCACCCGCGCCAGACCGTCGACCGCCTGCTGCAGGAGCCGCTCGCCATTCACGGCTTCGCCGACGGCGAAAAGCGCATCCAGCGGGCACTCGACGAGGTCGGCCTCGGCACCGGGTTCCGTTTTCGCTATTCGCATCAATTGTCCGGCGGTCAGCGCCAGCGCGTGGCGATCGCCCGCGCCCTGATTCTGGAACCGTCGATCCTGCTGCTCGACGAGCCGACCTCGGCGCTCGACGCTTCGGTGCAGGCGGAGGTGCTGAACCTGCTGGAAGAGATCAGGCGCCGCCGCAAGCTGACCTTCCTGATGGTCAGCCACGACCTAGCCATCATCACCCACATGTGCGAACGGCTGATGGTGATGCAGAACGGCGAGGCGATGGAGAATCTGACCGCGGACGATCTTGTCGAACGCCGTGTCACCAAGGATTATACGCGCAATTTGCTGAGGGCCAGCGAGGGGTTCGTGAGAACCGCTTGAACCTTCTCACGGTGCGCAGGACTAACTGTCTTCGGGAGATTCCCATGGAGCAATGGACGTTCCCAGACCCGCCCAATGTCGCGGTGTTTTTGGATCGGGTCATAATTACCCGCGGCGATTGGATTGCACACGTCTCGCATGACGATGACGACGGCAGTTGGCAATTCCACAACAGCGAAATTGGACCTGTTGACGAAGGCGACATAATGATTGTCAGCTTGCAAAACGTTGTGCAGCGGGATGAAAGTATCCTTGCGTTGGCCGACTTGCCGGAAGGCTGGCATGCTTGGCGCGAGTCAAAATCGTCGCCGTGGCAGCGCGCCAGGTCGCGCCCTGTACCCTCCAACGATAACGAATGATCCGGCAAAGCCTTAAGTCGGACCTTGCACCGGTTCGCCGGTCTCCAAAACGGGTAGCTCTTTCCAGCCTTTCGGCTCCTTGACCTGAACCACGCCGAATAGCGCGCCGGCAGGAACAGCAGCATGATCGCTGCGCCGGCGATAGTGCCGGGCCATCATCGCGTAGCTGCCGGACCGCAGGCCCAATCGCCCGCCGCCAGTGCCAACTTGAGGAAAACCTGAAATAAGCCCAGAAGAGTCTCAACAGCCATCAAACGAGAGCGGGCGCCGGCCCGGTGAGGGATACGATGACAAATTCAGCCATTTCCGAACGCAAGAGCCAGTCGATTTCGCGCGGCGTCGGCATGACCACGCAGATCTATGCCGATCGCGCCGAAAACTCGGAGATCTGGGATGTGGAAGGCCGCCGCTACATCGATTTCTCGTCCGGCATCGCCGTCGTCAACACCGGCCACCGTCACCCCAGGGTGATCGAAGCGGTCAAGGCGCAGCTCGACCGCTTCACCCATACCTGCTACCAGGTCGTGCCCTACGAGAGCTATATCCGGCTGGCCGAACGGCTGAACGGCATGCTGCCCGGCAAGTTCGACAAGAAGACGATTTTTGTCACCACCGGCGCCGAGGCGGTCGAGAACGCGATCAAGATTGCGCGCAACGCCACCGGCCGGCCGGCGGTCATCGCTTTTTCCGGCGGCTTTCACGGCCGTACCTTCATGGGCATGGCGCTGACCGGCAAGGTCGTGCCCTACAAGGTCGGCTTCGGCGCCATGCCGGCGGATGTCTTCCATGCGCCGTTCCCGGTTGCGCTGCACGGCGTGTCGGTCGCCGATTCGCTGGCTGCGCTCGACCGGCTGTTCAAGGCCGATGTCGATCCGGCCCGCGTCGCCGCGATCATCGTCGAGCCGGTGCAGGGCGAGGGCGGCTTCTACGAGGCGCCGCGCGATTTCATGACCGCATTGCGCAAGATCTGCGATCAGCACGGCATGCTGCTGATCGCCGACGAGGTGCAGACCGGCTTTGCCCGCACCGGCAAGATGTTCGCCATGGACCACCACGAAGTGGCGGCCGACATCACCACCATGGCCAAGAGCCTGGCCGGCGGCTTCCCGTTGGCGGCGGTCACCGGCCGCGCCGAGGTCATGGATGCGCCGAACCCCGGCGGACTCGGCGGCACCTATGGCGGCAGCCCGATCGGCGTCGCCGCGGCGCATGCCGTGCTCGACGTCATCGACGAGGAGAAGCTCTGCGACCGGGCCAACACGCTGGGCAACCGGCTAAAGCAGCGCCTGCAAGCGATCCGCGACGAAGCCCCGGAGATCGTCGATATCAGAGGCCCCGGCTTCATGAACGCGGTCGAGTTCAACGATGTGACGAAGGGCCTGCCGTCGCCGGAACTCGCCAATGCGGTCCGGCTGAAGGCGCTCGACAAGGGCCTGATCCTGCTGACCTGCGGCGTCTACGGCAACGTCATCCGCTTCCTCGCGCCGATCACCATCCAGGATGGCGTCATGAACGAGGCGCTCGACATCCTGGAAAGTTCGATCCGCGAGGCCCGCGCCGGCTGAACGATACGATTATCCTGCCGCGTGGGCCGGCTCTGCCTGCTGGAAGGCAGCGAGCGCTGCCTTCAGCCCGTCGGGCCCGGTCGCGACAATCTGCGGCGGCGGCGAAAAGCCGGCGCCGAGCATCTTGCGGCCAAGCATGTGGTCGCCGGGCCGGTTGACCGATTCGATGCCGAGCAGCCGGCTTCCGGCATAGTGGTAGATGGAGAATTTGTTCTCGGCCACGTCGCCCAGCACGACATGGCTGTCGCCGCCCGAAATCAAGCCGACCATCTGCAGCTTCATGTCGCCGATATCGGACCAGAACCACGGCACTGCCGAGTAATTGTCGGTGTGGCCGGCGATGGTGCGTGCGGCGAGCCGCGCCTGGTCAGTGGCGTTCTGCACCGATTCCAGCCGCACGTCGCCGCCGGTGAACCAGTGCCGGTAAGACGCCGCGTCGCCGATGGCGAGGATTTCCGGCACCGACGTGCGCATCTGCTGGTCGACGCGGATGCCGTTGGCGATGGCAATGCCGGCGGCTTCGGCCAATTCGACATTCGGCACGACGCCGATACCGATGACGACCATCTGCGCCGGCAATCTTTCGCCGGATGAGGTGATTGCAGCCGAAACACGGCCGTTCTCGTCCTCCAGCCGTTCGATGGTGGTGCCGGTAAGGATGCGCACACCGGTGGCCTCCAGCCGCTGGCGCACATGGCCGGCGATGACCGGTGCCACGGCGCGGGCGAGCAGCCGGTCGACCGCCTCGACCACCGCAACCTTGCGGCCTGCCGCGGTGAGCGTTGCGGCAATCTCCAGGCCGATGAAGCCGCCGCCGAGGATGACGACCTCCTCGCTTTGCGCGCTCAATTCGCGGATCAGGCGGGCATCGCCGAGCGAGCGCAGCGACACAACGCCGGAAAGCTCCGAACCCGGCAGCGGCAGCAGGCGCGGCCGCGCGCCGGTGGCGAGGATCAGCCGGTCAAACGGCAACACACCGCCGCCCGATATCTCCAGCCTGCGGCCGCCTACGTCGATCCGCTCGACCCGGATGCCTGGCCGGAAGTCGATGGCGCTGCCGGTATAAAAAGCCTCGCCGCGCAACGGCTGCGGCTTTGCTTGCTGATCCTTGATGAAGGTCTTCGACAGCGGCGGCTTGTGGTAGGGCAATTCGTTTTCGTCGCCGACCAGGATCACCGGGCCGTCATAGCCTTCTTCCCGCAGGCTGGCGGCCGCTTGCACGCCCGCATGACCCGCACCGACAATGACGACCCCGTTCTTCATAACAGCCCGATTCCTCATCCAAATCTAGGACGTCTCGCCAGGTGGCGATTGTCCGGCGCCGCCGCAAGAGCGCCGATCCGGGTCGCACCCGGAACGGCCGCCTGTCAACTGCGTCATGCGCCGGCATTCCTCATACGTCGGTGTTAAAGTTGACAGTTCTAGTTTAGAATAATTCTAAACTGTTGTTTCAATTGAATTTTTTCTATGCCACCAGTTGACATCCGGCGTCTTCGCCGTTTTATGGAAGCTCGCGCGTCAGCGCATCCCTTTGATGTCTGGGCCTTGAACCCTTTCGATTGGAGGCATTTCGGTGTCTTTCTTCCGCGAACCGCGCGATGGCGCGACCCTTCTTTGCCCGCTGGCAACTGCCCGCCGCGGCGCCGGCATTTCATAGATTCCCGAGGAGAGACAATCATGAGAACGATGATCACGGCGCGGTATGGCGGCAGGCTTGCGGCGATCGGCGCCACCGCGATGCTGACGGCGGCCGTGTTCGTGCTGCCGGCCAAGGCGCAAACCGATGCCAAGGCGGTCATCAAGACCTATTCCGACATTGCGCTCGCCAAATACGAGGATTCGCTGATCACGGCCGAGGCGCTCGACAAGGCTGTCGATGCGCTGCTCGCCAAGCCATCTGCCGAAACGCTGAACGCCGCCCGCGAGGCCTGGAAGGCATCGCGCGTTCCCTATCAGCAGACCGAGGTCTATCGCTTCGGTAATGCCATCGTCGACGACTGGGAAGGCAAGGTGAACTCCTGGCCGCTCGACGAAGGCTTGATCGACTATGTCGCCAAGAGCTACGGCACCGAGTCGGACGCCAACGCGCTCTACACCGCCAATGTGATCGCCAACAAGTCGATCGAGATCAACGGCAAGAAGGTCGACGCCACCGACCTGACGCCGGAGTTCCTCTCCGGCACCCTGCAGGAGGCCGGCGGTATCGAGGCCAATGTGGCGACCGGCTATCACGCCATCGAATTCCTGCTTTGGGGTCAGGACCTGCACGGCACCGGTCCGGGCGCCGGCGAACGGCCCTACACCGACTACGACCTCGCCAATTGCACCGGCGGCAATTGCGACCGTCGCGGACAGTATCTGAAATCGGCGAGCGACCTTCTGGTTTCCGATCTAAAGGATATGGTCGACGACTGGAAGGAAGGCGGCGCCGCCCGCAAGAACCTTGTCGATGGCGAGCTGAACGCCGCCATTTCGACCATCTTCACCGGCATGGGCTCGCTGTCCTATGGCGAGCTCGCCGGAGAGCGGATGAAGCTCGGCCTCTTGTTGCACGACCCGGAAGAGGAGCACGATTGCTTCTCCGACAATACCTACAACTCCCATCTTTACGATGCGATCGGCATCCGTGCCGCCTATCACGGCAGCTACAAGCGGCTCGACGGCACTGTCGTCGAGGGGCCGTCGGTGGCCGACATGGTCAAGGCGGCCGACCCGGCGGTTGACAAGGAATTGTCGGACAAACTGGACGTCACCGTCGCCAAGATGGAGGCCATCAAGGCGCGGGCGCTTGCCGGCGAGGCCTATGACCAGCAGATCGGAGAAGGCAACACGGAAGGCAATGCCACTGTGCAGGCGGCGATCGACGCGCTGGTCGATCAGACCAAGTCGATCGAACGCGCCGTCGGTACCCTGAAGCTCAATGCGATAGCCTTCGAGGGCTCGGACAGCCTCGATTCACCGGACAAGGTGTTCCAATAGACTATCGAAACCACCAGCCACGCGACGCAACGAAGCGGCGTTAGCCAGAGCGACAAATGCTGATCTGCCATTGCAACATCATCACCGAAAAGGAGATAGAGCAGACGATCGTCGGACTGCTGGATGAGGACCCCTGGCAGCTGATCGTGCCGGCGAAGGTCTATCACGCCATGCACAAGCGCGGTCGCTGTTGCGGCTGCTTCCCAAATGTGGTCGAAACGATCATTCGGGTCACCGAAAATTACCATGCCCGCTCGGCGGCGAGTGGCGTGGACATCGTTTCACACCTGGATCGCGTCAGAGGCCTACGCGTCCAATACGGGAGCAGAACCCATGAAAGGCGAACAGCAGATCATAGAGCGGCTTAACGAGGCTCTGTTTCTGGAACTTGGGGCGGTCAATCAATACTGGGTGCATTTCCGGCTGCTGGAAGACTGGGGATACGCCAAGCTAGCGAAGAAGGAACGCGCTGAATCGATCGAGGAAATGCACCATGCCGACCGGCTCGTGGCGCGCATCATCTTCCTCGAGGGCCATCCGAACCTGCAGTCCGTGGCGCCGCTGCGCATCGGGCAGAATGTCAAGGAAGTGCTCGAATCCGATCTTGCCGGCGAATATGACGCGCGCACCGCCTACAAGCGTTCGCGCGAGGTTTGTAACGAAGCAGGCGACTACGTGACGATGAAGCTGTTCGAGGAATTGCTGGCTGACGAGGAAGGTCACATCGACTTCCTCGAGACGCAACTCGACCTGCTCGCCTCGATCGGCGAAGAAAAGTACGGCCAACTCAACGCAGCGTCGGCCGACGAGGCGGAATAAGGACATGCCGGAATGCGGCGCCCCCTAGATTTCATGCGCCGCTTGCGGCCGGCCGAGCATTGTGGCCTGCCGCCTCCGCGATACGGTATCCTTCGCGGCGCCTTTCTTGCCGTGGTGGCGACGCTCACAGCCTCGGCGCTGGCCGGGGCGCCGCAACCGGCGGGGCTTGCCACCAGCCGCACGGATCTGACGCCGAAGGATCTGGCGCGCGTCATCGCCATCACCAGGCCGACCAGCGATTTCTCCAAGCCCGAGCAATTCGAGCTGATGCAGGGCGGCGCCGGCACCTCGAAGAAGGACGTCAACAAGGACGCCTTCTCGCAATCCTCTGCCAACATCAGCTTCGAGGAAGAGGGTACCTTCAAGCTCGGCAACGCCATTTTCCGCAAGAACTGGGTGTCCTCGCCATCCTCGACACAAGCCTCGGATGGGCTCGGTCCGTTGTTCAACGAGCGCGCCTGCCAGAACTGTCATCTGAAGGACGGCCGCGGGCATCCGCCCGAAGGCGACAGCGGCACCACCTCGATGTTCCTGCGCCTGGCAAGGGAAGCCAGTACCGAGGAGGAGAAAGCCGCGCTCGCCGATCACAAGGTGCTCAACTTTCCCGACCCGGTCTATGGCACGCAGCTGCAGGAATTGGCCGTTCCCGGTCTGCAGGGCGAAGGCAGGATGCATGTCGACTATCAGGACGAGAAGGTGAAATTGGCGGACGGCAGCACGGTGTCGCTGCGCAAGCCGAGCTATTCGGTCGACGGTCTCGCCTACGGGGCGCTCGATCCACACACCACGCTGTCGCCGCGCATGACGCCGCCGATGATCGGCCTTGGCCTGGTCGAGCAGATCGCTCCTGCCGACATCCTTACGCGTGCCGATGCGGCCGACCGCGATGGTGACGGGATTTCCGGCAGGCCAAACATAATACGCGACGCCAGCAGCGGTGAACTGACGCTCGGCCGTTTCGGCTGGAAGGCGCAGGCGGCATCGATCCGCCAGCAATCGGCGGACGCTTTTGCCGGCGATATCGGCATTTCGACACCTGAGGTGCCGAAGCACTGGGGCGATTGCAGCGCCGCGGAAAAGACCTGCCTTGCCCTACCTAACGGTGTACAGGAGCGCCTCGGTCCGGTCGAAGCGCCGCCGCCGGTCATGGACCTCGTGACCTTCTATTCGCAAAACCTTGCCGTGCCGGCCCGGCGCGATCTTGACAGACCGGACGTGCTCGCCGGCAAAAAACTGTTCTACGATATGGGCTGCGTCTCCTGCCATACGCCGAAATTCGTCACCCGTCGCGGCACCCCGAACAAGGCGCAGGCCTTCCAGCTGATCTGGCCTTATTCCGATTTCCTGCTGCATGACATGGGACCCAGCCTTGCCGACGGACAGGCGGTGGGCGAGGCCACGGGAAGCGAATGGCGCACGCCGCCACTGTGGGGCATCGGGCTCACCCAGACCGTCAGCGGCAACACCTTCTTCCTGCATGACGGGCGCGCACGAAGCCTGGCCGAGGCGATTCTGTGGCATGGCGGCGAGGGCCAGAAGGCGCGTGACCGCTTTGCCGCTGCCGATGCGGCCGACCGCGCCGCGCTGATCAAGTTTCTGGAGTCGCTCTGATGCGGAAGCGTCTTGCATTCGCTCTGATGCTGGTCCTCGCCGGTGCGCTGCCGGCATCCGCGGCGGTGAAGGCTTCGGATGTGATCCAGCGGGCGATCGACGGCTTCGTCCGCCCGGCCTATGCCAGACTGCATGACCATGCGGACAGCTTGGCCAAGACCATGCACGCGCTTTGCCAAGCGCCCTCGCGAGACAATCTCGATGCGGCACGCGCCGAATTCTCGGGTGTCGTGGATGCCTGGTCGGTGGTGGAAATCATCCGTTTCGGGCCGATCGCGGAAAACAACCGGCTTGAGCGCATGCTGTTTTGGCCGGACCGCAAGAGCATCGGCCTGAAGCAGGTGCAGGCAGCACTTGCCGGCAAGGATCCGACAGCCGCCGATCCGGCCCAGCTGGCTACAAAGAGCGTCGCCATGCAAGGGCTCGGCGCACTGGAATTCGTCCTCTACGGCGACGGAGCCGGTCAATTGGTCGGCAGGGACGACGCCTATCGCTGCGCCTACGGTGCGGCCATTGCCGGCAATGTCGAGACGATTGCCGGCGAGGTTGGCGATGCCTGGAACGAGCCCAACGGCTTTGCCGCGCTCTGGGCCAATCCGGGTCCGCAGAACGCGCTCTACCACGACGGAACTGAAGCGGTGACCGAACTGGTCGGCGTCTTCATCAACGAGCTGGAAATGGTCCGCGACGTACGCCTGAAAGGCTTCCTGGGCGCCAAGCCGGAGGCCGACAAACCGAAACAGGCGATCTATTGGCGCTCGCAAAACACCGCCCGCTCGCTGACCGGGAATCTGGCGGGCATGGACACGCTGTTCCAGGCCTCGCAGCTTGGCGACGCGCTGCCGCCCGATGCGCGCTGGATGGCAGAATCGGTCCACATCCAGCTCACCAATGGGATCGAGGCGGCCAAGGCGATCAGGGGACCGATCGACAAGGCACTTGCCGATCCGGCGCTGCGCCAGAAGCTCGACTATTTCTCGCTGGTGACATCCAGCCTGACGACCCTGATCGGCACGAGGCTGACCGCCGAATTCGGCCTGACCGCCGGGTTCTCGTCATTGGATGGCGACTGATCATGAGGACGCCGCTGATCGATCGGCGCGAATTCCTGAGGGCCGCAGGCGCTGGTTTCGCAGCGGCGATGGCGCCGTCGGCCTGGGCAAAGACACTCGACGCCGACGCGGTCTTCGCCACCGCTTTCGTCAAGCGCGACGGCAGCTATGGCGCGGCCGTCCTGTCCGAGGCCGGCAAGTTGTTGCACACGATCGATCTGCCCGATCGGGGCCACGACGTTACCTTCGACCCGGTGTCGAAGCGTTCGGTGGTGTTTGCCAGGCAGCCGGGCACCTTTGCTGTCGTCTTCGACCATACCGGCCGCGGTGAACCGCGCACCATTGCCAGCGTTGCCGGCCGGCATTTCTTCGGCCATGGCGTGTTCTCGGCCGATGGCACGCTGCTCTACGCAACCGAGAACGATTTCGACAATGCCGCCGGCGTCGTCGGCGTCTATGACGCACATGCGAAATTCAAGCGCATCGGCGAGTTTCCAACCTACGGCATGGGCCCACACGAGCTTTTGCTGCTTTCCGATGGCAGGACGATTGCTGTGGCCAATGGCGGCATCGAGACGCATCCGGATTATGGCCGCGCCGAGCTCAACATCGCAACGATGAAGCCTTCCTATGTTCTGGTCGACCGCCTTACCGGCGATCTCACCGAAAAGCACGAATTGCCGCCGGCGCTGCACCAATTGTCGATCCGCCATATGGATGCCGACCGGTCCGGCACCGTCTGGTTCGGCTGTCAATACAGGGGGCCGGGTACCGATCGTCCCCCGCTGGTTGGCCGCGCGCCGCGCGGCAAGGACTTGCAATTGCTCGATATGTCGCAGGATGTGCTCTCCGGCTTCAGGAACTATATCGGCTCGGTCGCCGCCAATCCTGCCGCCGGCACCATCGCCGTGTCTTCGCCTGAGGGGAATTCGCTTGCCGTGATCGACACGGCCAGCAGCCGCGTCGTCGCTACCAAGGCTCTGGTCGAGGTCTGTGGCGTGGCGCCCGATGGGAAAGGCTTCATGGCGACGACGGGTGCCGGCGAAATCATCGAAGCCGGTGGCGCGACCCGTTCCGAGCCGGACTATGTCTGGGATAATCACGTGCTGCGTATCGAGCAGATCGGCTAGTCCTGGCACCGGTTTGTGGCAGTTACGTTCGTCGAAACTTACCGTCTTGGACCCGCGCCGAAGCCAAGTCGCCTGACGATTTATCCATTATTCCCTTGCGGGGATCAGCCCTGGCGGGCAGAGGGAAGCTGTTTTCGAAACTGTCTCAACCGGCCGCTTCATGAAGTTGCTTGCCATCGACTGTGCCGCCAATCTCTGCGCCGCCTGCGTCTACGACGCGGCGGCCGGGAAAGAACTCGGCCGTTCGGTGCTCGATCTCGGTAAGGGTCATGCCGAGCATCTGATGGGTGTCATCGAAAAGGCGTTGGGGACCAGCAGAACCGACTATTCCGGCCTCGGCGCCATTGCCGTTTCGACGGGTCCGGGCTCCTTCACCGGTCTGCGCGTCGGCGTCTCGGCGGCGCGCGGCCTTGCGCTGGCGCTGAAAATACCGGCGATCGGCGTGACGACTCTTGAAGCATTGGCGGCGCAAGCAAGAGCGACGTTTCCCGGCCGCGCCGCGCTCGCCGCGCTCGATGCAGGGCGCGAGGAAATCCATGCGGCACTCTACGATGAAGCATCCGTTTTGATTTACGGTCCCTCGGTGACCACGCTCTCGCAAGCCGCCGCCATCGCGGTTGACAGCTCCGCGGTTCTGGCCGGTACGGCGGCAACGCAAATTGCCGCCTCGGCCGGGCGCGCCTTCGACGTCGGCGCGACAGCGGCCACCGCCGACATCGCCGTCTATGCCCGGCTGGCCGCCGCCCAACGTGCCGGTAAAAAGGGCGAGGGCGAAAAGCCGAAACCGCTCTATCTGCGCGGCGCCGACGCAAAGCCGCAGGCCGGCTTTATTCAATCTAGGCAAGACCATGATCCCAAAAAGTGGAAACCGGTTTTGGGAAAAGATCATGGTCCAAACGGAAACAAGTCCTGATGCGCATTCCCTTCCTCCAGTCGCGCCGCAGGGACTATGCGCTCGAGCCGTTGACGGTTGCCGATAGCGCGGCCATGTCGGTGCTGCATCGCGAGGATTTCGCGCGGCCGTGGACCGACGACGAATTCGCCGCGCTGCTCGAGCAGGACACGGTGTTCGGCTATGCCGCGCGCGAGACCGGACAGGGTGCCAAGCCGCCGGTCGGCTTCGTGCTGGCGCGGCTGGCGGCCGGCGAGGGGGAGATCCTGACGGTCGCGGTGGCACGCTCGCATCGGCGCCGGGGGCTCGGCTGGCAATTGATGGATGCGGTGCTGCGTGAACTGCACGCACAGCGCGCCGAGGCGCTTTTCCTCGAGGTCGACGAGACCAATGTCGCCGCGATCGCGCTCTACCGGCGGTTCGGCTTCCGCGAGGTCGGCAAGCGCGCCAACTATTACAAGTCGCCGGAGCACGGCCCGACCGGCGCGCTTGTCATGCGCCGCGATCTTCGCTAGCCAAACGCCGGGGTGGTGCGGATGATAGGAAAAATCAGGATTTTCCTGGCCCTTGGGCTGGTTGTCGTCGGCTCATTGGTGCTTGTTCCTTTGCAGATACTGTCGATGAGGACCGGACTCTGGCGCGAAACCTTCATCCTGAAGATCTGGCACAGGATGATCGTCAGGGCGCTGGGGCTGCGCATCCATGTCAAGGGAGCGCTGTCCGGCCAGCGCCCATTGCTGATTGCTGCCAACCACATCTCCTGGACCGACATCATGGTGCTGGGGTCGATGGTCGACGTGACGTTCATCGCCAGGGCCGATATGGCCGGCTGGCCGTTGATCGGCATGCTGTCGAAGCTGCAGCGCACCGTATTCATCGAACGTGAGCGTAAGCGTTCGTCGGGCGACCAGGCGAGCGAGATCGCCGGCCGCATGGCCAAGGGCGACGCCATGGTGCTGTTTGCCGAAGGCTCGACCGGCGACGGCAACATGATCCTGCCGTTCAAGAGCACGCTGTTCGGCGCCGCTACAATGGCGATTGCGGAAGGGGCGGCCGAACAGGTCTTCATCCAGCCGGTGGCGATCGTCTATACGCGCCTGCATGGCGTGCCGCTCGGCCGCCGGCATCGGCCGGTTGCCGCCTGGATCGGCGATGAGGAGTTGATGCCGCACCTCAAGGTGCTGATGGCCGAGGGCGCCCTCGACGTCGAGGTGCATTTTGGCGAGGCGATTGCTTTCTCCAGGGGCTCCAGCCGCAAGGAGACGGCAAAGCAGATGGAACGCCAGGTGCGCGAGATGGTGCAGGCGGCGCTCGCCGAACCGCGTCCGAGCCGGTAGGCTGCGCAGGTTCCGGCCAGATTCGTCTGTTTTTTGTCGGGGAAAGGCGCTAGAAGCCGCGAAATGGAATTGAACACGATAGAACGCGACGACATCGGCGCTGCCGCCGAAAACCTGGTCGTTCCGCCTGCCGCGACCAGAAAGGTCTTCGTCAAGACCTATGGCTGCCAGATGAATGTCTACGATTCGCAGCGCATGACCGATGCGCTGGCGGCCGACGGCTATGCCGCGACAGACGCCATCGGCGAGGCCGATCTGGTGCTGCTCAACACCTGCCACATCCGCGAGAAAGCAGCGGAAAAGGTCTATTCAGAACTTGGGCGCATCCGTGAGTTGAAGGCGGAACGTGCGAAGACCGGGCGCGAAATGCTGGTCGGCGTCGCCGGCTGCGTGGCGCAGGCCGAGGGTGCCGAGATCATCCGCCGCTCGCCGGCCGTCGACCTGGTTATCGGCCCGCAGACCTACCACCGGCTGCCCGGTGTGCTGGCGAGGGCGCGTGGCGGCGAAAAGATCGTCGAGACCGACTATGCCGTCGAGGACAAGTTCGAGTATCTGCCGCAGCCGAAGCGCGCCGAACTGATCAGGCGCGGCGTGACGGCGTTCTTGACCGTTCAGGAAGGCTGCGACAAGTTCTGCACCTTCTGTGTCGTGCCCTATACGCGCGGCTCGGAAGTCTCGCGGCCGGTGGCACAGATCGTCGCCGAGGCCGAGCGCCTGGCGGATGCCGGCGTGCGCGAGGTGACGCTGCTCGGCCAGAACGTCAATGCCTGGCATGGAAGAGGCGAAAACGGCGAGGAATGGGGCCTTGGCCGGCTGCTGTTCAGGCTGGCCGAGATTCCAGGCCTAGCGCGGCTGCGCTACACAACCAGTCATCCGCGCGACATGGACGATGAATTGATCGCCGCCCATCGTGATTTGCCGACGCTGATGCCCTATCTACATCTACCGGTGCAGTCCGGCTCCGACCGCATACTCAAGGCGATGAACCGCAGGCATATGGCCGAGGACTATCTGACGTTGATCGACCGCATCCGTGCCGCACGGAACGACATCGCACTGTCCGGCGATTTTATTGTCGGCTTTCCCGGTGAGACGGAAGCGGATTTCGAGGCGACGATGCAGTTGGTCGAAGACGTCAACTATGCCTCGGCCTTCTCGTTCAAATATTCTCCGCGCCCCGGCACGCCGGGCGCCGAGATGAGCGATCACGTGCCGGAGGCCGTCAAGGACGAGCGCCTGCAGCGGCTGCAGGCGCTGCTGCTGAAACAGCAGCAGGATTTCGGCACCAGCCTGATCGGCAGGACCATCGACACGCTGATCGAAAAGCCGGGCCGCCAGGCCGGCCAGAAGGTTGGCCGCTCGCCCTGGCTGCAGCCGGTTATTGTTGATGAAAAGGCCGGCGAAATCGGTGACATTATCCAGGTACGAATCACGAAGACGGGCTACAACAGCCTGTTCGCCGAATTGGCCTGAAGGTCTCGGCAGATGAGGAGAGACGGTTGAGCGCTGCTGAAGTGAAGAACCTGCCCCAGAACCTACCCTCGGGGGCCTCGGATATCGCGCACATCGTACTGACTTTCGACAACAACAAGCTTGCCAGCGCCCTTTACGGCCAGTTCGACGAGAATCTGGCCCGACTCGAGCAGAAGCTCGGCGTCGATATCCGCTCGCGCGGCAATCAATTGACCATCAAGGGCTCTTCCTCGGCCGCCGAGCAGGCACGCCGCGCCTTGGACAATCTTTACGGCATTCTGCAGAAAGGCACCGACATCGGCCAGTCCGATGTCGACGGCGCCGTGCGCATGGCGATCGCCAGCGACGACCAGCTGACGCTCCCGACGCTGGAGCGCAAGGGCAAGATGTCCGCCGCCCAGATATCGACGCGCAAGAAGACGATCTATGCCCGCTCGCTGAACCAAGACGCCTACATGCGCGCGCTGGAGCGGTCGGAACTCGTCTTCGGCATCGGCCCGGCCGGCACCGGAAAGACCTATCTGGCGGTGGCGCATGCGGCAATGCTGCTCGAACGCGGCATGGTCGAACGCATCGTGCTGTCGCGCCCCGCGGTCGAGGCCGGCGAACGGCTTGGCTTTCTGCCGGGCGATATGAAGGAGAAGGTCGATCCCTATCTGCGGCCGCTCTATGACGCGCTCTACGACATGATGCCGGCCGACAAGGTCGAGCGGGCGATTGCCGCCGAGGTCATCGAGATCGCGCCGCTGGCGTTCATGCGCGGCCGTACGCTGGCGCACGCTGCCGTCATACTCGACGAGGCGCAGAACACCACGCCGATGCAGATGAAGATGTTCCTGACCCGGCTCGGCGAGAACTCGCGCATGATCGTCACCGGTGATCCGACCCAGATCGATCTGCCGCCAAACACCAAATCCGGCCTGGTCGAGGCGCTGAGAATCCTCGACGGCGTCACCGGCATGGTGACCGTACGCTTCAATGAAGGCGACGTCGTCAGGCATCCGCTGGTCGCCGAGATCGTCAAGGCCTACGACCGTGACGGCAAGCTGGCCAGGGGCTTGGGTGTCGAAAGCTGATACGATTATGCGGCCGCATGGCTGAGGAGCAAAAGGCGGGGGGACCGCTTCCCGTCGAAATCGATATCGCGGTCGAGGCGGGCGACTGGCCCGACGAGACGACGCTGACGCGGCTGGTCGACCACGCCGTCTCGGCCGCCTTTGCCGAAACCGGTGCCGACGGCCGTTCCGAGCTCAGCATCGTCTTTTCCGACGATGCCCATATCCGCACGCTCAATGCCGGCTGGCGCGGCAAGGACAAGCCGACCAACGTCCTGTCTTTTCCGGCTTTTCCGTTTGCCAGGGGCGGGCCTCTGCCGCCGATGCTCGGTGACATCGTGTTGGCCGCCGAGACTGTCGCGCGCGAGGCGGCACTGGAAGACAAGCCCATCGAGGACCATATCTCCCATCTCGTCATCCATGGCCTGCTGCATTTGCTGGGCTATGATCACGAAACGGATGCCGAAGCGGAACTGATGGAAGCGACAGAGCGCGCAGCACTTGCGAGGCTTGCCATTCCCGATCCCTACACGTAATTACAAAAGACCAATTGACCGGACGATGATGAACGACAAACCAGAGACTGCCGCCCGCTCCGACGCCGGCAGTGTGATCAAGCCTTCCGAAACGACGGAAGAGGGCTCGAGTCCGAGTACCACGACCGGCAGCTTCGCCAGCGAGGCATCGCCTGCCGGTCCTTCCCTGTTCGATCGCGTGCTCGGGCTTTTCAGGCACCGCAACGGCACCAGCCTGCGCGAGGAGATTGCCGGTGCGCTTGCCGAAACGGCGAGCGATGCAGAATCCTTCTCGCCCGGCGAACGCGCCATGCTCAACAACATCCTGCGCCTGCGCGAAGTGCGGGTCGAGGACGTCATGGTGCCGCGCGCCGACATCGAGGCGGTCGAGATCACCACGAAGCTCGGCGACCTTCTGGGGTTGTTCGAGCAGTCCGGCCATTCCCGCATGCCGGTCTATTCGGAGACGCTCGACGATCCGCGCGGCATGGTTCATATCCGCGACGTGCTGGCGCACATCACCAAGGTCGCCCGCGTCAGAAAGGGCAGGACGACCAGGAAAACTCCGGTCGCGACGGTTCTCGATCTCGCCCAGGTCGATCTGGCGCGCACCATCGGCGATCTCAACCTGATCCGACCGGTGCTGTTCGTGCCGCCGTCGATGCTCGCCTCCGACCTGATGGGGCGAATGCAGACGACGCGCACCCAGATGGCGCTGGTCATCGACGAATATGGCGGCACTGACGGTCTCGTCTCGCTCGAGGATATCGTCGAGATGGTGGTCGGCGACATCGAGGACGAGCACGACGAAGACGAGCCGATGATCACCCAGGCCGGTGAAGGCGTCTTCATCGTCGACGGCAAGGCCGAGATCGACGATGTCGCCAAGATGATCGGCGAGGATTTCGCCGCCGGCGAGCACGGTGAATATGTTGACACGATCGGCGGCATGATCTTCAACACGCTTGGCCGGGTGCCGGCGCGCGGCGAAGTGGTGCAGGCCATACCCGGCTTCGAGTTCCATGTGCTCGACGCCGATCCGCGCCGCGTCAAGCGCGTGCGCATCGTCGAGACCCTGAAGGGCGAGCGCCGCCGCCGCGCCGTCCGCACCGAGCAGGCTTGAAGGACGCGGCTTGCCCGATGCCGGTTGAGGACCCGTTCAAGCACTCAACCTTGGGCTCGGGTGTCTTCTACCAGAATCCGCGGGCCGCATTGACATGGCTTGAAAAGGCTTTCGGCTTCGAGCCGAGCATGGTGGTCAGCGATGCCAATGGCAGGCTCGTCCATTCCGAGATGCGGTTCGGCGACGGCTATATCGTCGTCGATTCCGAATGGGCCGACCATATAGCCAGCCCGGCTTCAGTTGCAGGCAAGAACACGCAGTCGGTCTATGTACGCCTGAAGGACGGGATAGATGCCCACTGCGATCGTGCAAGGGCGGCGGGAGCCGAGATCGTCGAGGAGCCTGCCGACCAGCTCTACGGTGAACGGCAGTACAGGGCGCGCGATCCTGAAGGCCATATCTGGACCTTTTCCCAGACTGTCCGCTCCGTCCCGCGCGAAGAGGCTGAGCGGCTGGGCGGACTGAAGATCGAAGGCTGGCATCGATAGCTATGAGCGGACTTGTTCGCTCTTATCCGGTTTGGAGCCAAGCCCGCGGCCTGATAAATCTTGCTTCCTGATTCGCACGACTCGGAAGCATAGATGGAGCGCCAGGCCGGCCGGATAATTCTGCTTTGGGGCTGGCGGCGCGCGCTGGTGGCGTTTCTTGCCGGCGCGCTAGCGGTTCTTGCCCAGGCGCCTTACGATTTCTTCGCCGTCTGTTTCGTTTCGTTCCCACTGCTGGTGTGGCTGCTCGACGGCGCGACCTGCGAAGCCTCGGACGGTTTTCTGCGACGCTTGCTGCCGGCTTTCGCCACCGGCTGGTGGTTCGGTTTCGGCTACTTTCTTGCCGGTCTCTGGTGGGTCGGCTCGGCGCTGCTGGTCGAGGCCGACAGCTTTGCCTGGGCCTTGCCGTTCGCGGTGGCCGGCATCCCCCTCGCGCTGGCCCTCTTTTACGGTTTCGCTGCCGTGGTTGCCCGGCTGTTGTGGAGCAACGACATCGGGCGCATCGCCGCGCTCGCCTTCGGCTTTGCGCTGGCGGAATGGCTGCGCGGCTTCCTGTTCACCGGCTTTCCGTGGAATGCCGTCGGCTATGCGGCGATGCCGGTACCTTTGCTGATGCAGAGCGTCTCGGTGACCGGCATGGTCGGCATGGACGCGCTTGCGGTCTTCGTCTTTGCGCTGCCGGCGCTGCTTGCGGCCCGCCGGCATCTCCGCCTCGGCGCGGCATTGCTTGTCGTTCTCGTCGCCGCCCATGCCGGCTTCGGCTATATCCGGCTCGCCGCCCCCGAAAAGCCGGCCGCCCGCAGCCTTGACGTCCGTATCGTGCAGCCTGCCGTCGACCTTACGGAAAAATGGGATACCTCGGTGCGTGACCGTATCTTCGCCACCATGATGGGGCTTTCGGCCAAGGCGCCGGAACCCGGCCATGACAGGCCGCAATTGATCCTGTGGCCGGAGACGTCCGTGCCGTTTCTGTTCACCGAACGTCCGGATGCCCTGCCTGCGATCGGAGAGATGCTTGGCGATGGCCAGATGCTGGTCGCCGGCGTCGTTCGCGAGGAAGGCGGCTCGGCGGCCGGCAGCCGTTACTACAACTCTGTGGTGGCGATCGACGAAAGGGGCGAAATCGTCGATGCCGTCGACAAGGTCCACCTGGTACCCTTCGGCGAATACCTGCCTTTCGCCGATCTGCTCGGCCGCTTCGGGCTTGAGCAGCTTGTTGCCGGTCCAATGACCTTCGCGGCGGGCAATGAGCGGCATCCGATCGCGCTGCCCGGCGGTATCCGGGCGCTGCCGTTTATTTGCTATGAGGTCATCTTTCCCGATCTGGTCGCAGTTGACGCAACGTCAGCCGAGCTTATTGTGAACGTCACCAATGACGCCTGGTTCGGCGACACGCCGGGGCCGTACCAGCACTTCAGGCAGGCGCAGATCCGGGCGGTGGAGAATGGGGTGCCCCTGTTGCGC
Source organism: Mesorhizobium sp. M0145 (assembly GCF_040322355.1). Lineage (NCBI taxonomy): Bacteria > Pseudomonadati > Pseudomonadota > Alphaproteobacteria > Hyphomicrobiales > Phyllobacteriaceae > Mesorhizobium > Mesorhizobium sp. M0145. The sequence goes on along the minus strand of NZ_JAMYTK010000006.1, from coordinate 127,531 downwards.
GCGGCTAATAACGGCATTTCGGCCGTTGTCGACCCGCGCGGTCGCATCGTCGACGCGCTGGCAATCGATGCACGCGGCGCGATCGATGTGCGTGTGCCGATCTCCAACCAAGCCATCGTTTCCTCCGGCCAACGACGCATTAACGGAATGCTGATCATGTTTTTGCTTGCCGTTGCGGCATGCATTTTGAACGTAAGGCAAAGGCTACGGGCGAATTGACAGCCGACACATTAGAAACTCATACTGTAAGCGCCTGAAAATTTTCGAAGTCGATAAGGTCGTTCTGTTGGGGCACGGGCCGCGGCGTCGTTTGGGCAGCAAAATAGAAAAAGCCGGAAAAATTCGGCGAGGAAAAAATGACAGAAGAAAACAAGAAAAAGCCGAATCCGATCGACATCCACGTCGGAAGCCGCATCCGGCTTCGCCGCAATATGCTGGGAATGAGCCAGGAAAAACTGGGTGAAAACCTCGGCATAACGTTCCAGCAGATCCAAAAGTACGAAAAGGGCACCAATCGCGTCGGCGCCAGCCGTTTGCAGGCAATCGCCTCCATACTCGGCGTCCCCGTCGCCTTCTTTTTCGAGGATGCGCCCGGTCAGGAGCCCGTGGGCAACCGTGGATTTGCCGAGGATGCTTCGATGACCTCCGCCGTCGAATTCTGCGGCAGCCCGGAAGGCCTCCAGCTGAATCGCGCCTTCGTCAAGATCGCCGACGTGAAAGTGCGCCGCAAGATCATCGAGCTGGTGAAGTCGCTTTCCACCGACGAAGTCGATTGACTGGCCCGTGAAGAGTTCAACAAGGAAGGGGTCGTCGTAGCTGGGCATGCAATTTCTCGCGGCTGCGCGCATTGAGGGATGTTCATTCCGCAAATGCGCTAAAGCGCAGATCGATTTCGCTCGACACGCTTCCTCGAAGCCGTTTTCCTCAGTCTGTTGGTGCAAGGGCTGATCGCAGTGCGCCCTGCCGCCGTCTTGGGATGCAAAGATAATAACGTCAAAATTCATGCCAGAACGGCTGCATGGCTTGACGAGCGACGCCCGGCACCGTTAACAACTGGCGCGCCAAAATCGGCGGCCTGCCGATATTTTTTTCAAGAGGGGACACCCGTGACGCGGCACAATTACTTCTTCACCTCGGAATCCGTTGCCGAAGGCCATCCCGACAAGGTCTGCGACCGCATCTCCGACGAGATTGTCGATCTCGTCTATCGCGAAGCCAGAAAGACCGGCATGGACCCGTGGAAGGTCCGGGTTGCCTGCGAGACGCTTGCGACGACCAATCGCGTTGTCATCGCCGGCGAGGTGCGCGTCCCCGAGACGCTGCTCAAGAAGGACAAGGAGGGCAACGTCCTGAAGGATGCGGCCGGCCATCCGATTGTCAACCCGGCCAAGTTCAAGTCGGTCGCTCGCAAGGCGATCCGCGAAATCGGCTACGAGCAGGCCGGTTTCCACTGGAAGACAGCCAAGATCGAGGTCCTGCTGCACGGCCAGTCGCCGGATATCGGCCAAGGCGTCGACAACGCCTCCGACCGGCAAGGCGAGGAGGGAGCCGGCGACCAGGGCATCATGTTTGGCTATGCCTGCCGCGAAACCCCGGACCTGATGCCGGCGCCGATCTATTACAGCCACAAGATCCTCGAATTGCTGGCGGCTGCGCGCCATGAAGGCAGCGGTGATGCCGGCAGGCTCGGGCCGGATGCCAAGAGCCAGGTCACCGTCCGCTATGTCGACGGCAAAGCGGCGGAAGTGACGCAGATCGTGCTGTCGACCCAGCATCTCGATGAGACGTGGGATTCGAAGAAGGTGCGCAACGTCGTCGAGCCCTATATTCGCGAAGCACTGGGCGACCTGAAGATTGCCGACAATTGCAACTGGTACATCAATCCGACCGGCAAGTTCGTCATCGGCGGGCCTGATGGCGACGCCGGCCTGACCGGCCGCAAGATCATCGTCGACACTTATGGTGGGGCTGCGCCTCATGGCGGCGGCGCTTTTTCTGGCAAGGACACCACCAAGGTCGACCGCTCGGCGGCCTATGCGGCGCGTTATCTCGCCAAAAACGTGGTTGCCGCAAAGCTCGCCGATCGCTGCACCATCCAGCTTTCCTATGCGATCGGTGTCGCCCAGCCGCTGTCGATCTACGTCGACCTGCACGGCACCGGCAAGGTCGACGAGGCAAAACTCGAGCGTGCACTGCGCGCCGTGATGGACCTGTCGCCTTCCGGCATCCGCCGCCACCTCGATCTCAACAAGCCGATCTATGCCAAGACGTCGTCCTACGGCCATTTTGGCCGCAAGGCCGGCCGGGACGGATCCTTCTCCTGGGAGAAGACCGATCTCGCCAAGGCGCTCAAGGACGCTCTCGCCGAACCGGTCGCCGAAGCAGTCGCCGCCTAACCGCGGCGCCTATGGATCCGAAGGACCGGCCAAGCCGTGCGACCGAGGCCTTTTTCGGTCGCCGGCGCGGCAAGACCATTCGACCACAACAGGCAGCGGCGCTGGAGAGCGGCTTCGCCGCCTACAGGCTCGATCTGACGGTTGAACCGCCGGCCGACTTGCGCAGCCTTTTCGAAGCCGAAGTTTCGGCTGTCCAGCTCGAAATCGGTTTTGGCGGCGGCGAACATCTTCTGCACCGTGCTACGGCCAGCCAGGCGACCGGCTTTATCGGCGTCGAGCCTTTCGTCAACGGCATGGCCAAGATGATGATGGCGGTCCGGGAGCGGCCGCTTGCCAATCTGCGCGTCTATGACGACGACGCCACACGTCTGCTGGACTGGCTGCCGCAGGCTTCGCTTGACGGCATTGACCTTCTCTATCCGGATCCGTGGCCGAAGAAGAAGCACTGGAAGCGGCGCTTCGTCAGCCCGGTCAATCTCGACCGCTTCGCGCGCGTCCTGAAGCACGGCGGAAAGTTCCACTTTGCGTCCGATATCGATAGCTATGTGAACTGGACGCTCCTGCATTGTCGGGCGCACGACGCCTTCACGTGGCAGGCAAGCGAAGCAGCCGACTGGCACCGGCCCTATGATGGCTGGCCGGGGACGCGCTATGAGGCCAAGGCCATTCGCGAAGGCCGACGGCCCGCCTATCTCACCTTCGTGCGGAAATAAGCGGGAAAGTAGAGCTGAGCACAAGGCGAGCGGGCCGAAGGCTCTCGGCGCTCACTTGGCTCAGAAGCGACGGATCTTGTCGAAGGCTGCCGGCTCCATGCCGAGATTGCGCAGATCATGCGCACGCGGCTTGCGACCGCTTTCCACAGCCCGGGACGCGGCTACGGCGCTGCCGAACACGCTAAAGACATCGCCTATGGCTGAAAAAAATCCACGATTGTTCATGATGGTACCCTTTTGAGCGCCGTGAGCGCTCCAATTGTGCAATGCAACATAGATAGTCGTGCGTGGCCGGTGCTCAAAGGGGGATCACTGCACGGGCGCCATGCATTTGGCGCAGCGCTGCGGACTCGGAGCCTTGCCGTCATGCAGGACGGGCTTGAAACGAGGACCACGATCGTCTATATCAGCTTCAAATTCTTGGTCGCTGTGACGAAGAGTGGGTCCACCCGGTCCCGCTCTTTTTTATTACCTGCCGACCAACAGAAATCGAGTGACAGGACCGAATGACAGTGACGGCAAGCGAAGGCGACGACCGCATCATCCGCGAAAGCGGCATCGATGCGCGCATCGCGCTGATCGTTCAGCCGGTACTGCGCGCCATTGGTTTCCGCTTGGTACGTGTGCACCTGTCGGGCCAGAACGGGCTGACGCTGCAGATCATGGCCGAGCGCGAAGACGGCACCATGACGGTCGAGGATTGTGAAGAGGTCAGCCGGGCGGTGTCGCCGGCGCTCGATGTCGATGATCCGATCGAGAAGGCTTATCATCTCGAAGTGTCGTCGCCGGGCATCGACCGGCCGCTGGTCCGCAAATCGGACTTTGCAGCCTGGACCGGCCATCTGGTGAAGATGGAAACATCGGTTCTCGTCGCCGACCGTAAGCGCTTCAAGGGCAAGATCGCCGAAAGCGACGCGGACGGTGTGCTGATCGAGCGTGACAAGGCCGCTTACGGCGAGGAGCCGACGGTACGTGTTCCCTACGATGCGATTGCCGAAGCGCGGCTGATTCTGACCGACGACCTTATCCGCGATGCGCTCTCGAAGGACAATCGGGCGCGCAAGGAAGCCAGGAAACGCCGCGGCGAACCCGAAGACGCACCAGAGGGTGCGGAAGACGAAACCGAACAGGAAATGTGATTGGGCTGCCGGCCGTAAGGGTCGGCAACAAGCTCGGGAGAAAGAAGATGGTTGTAAGCGCCAACAGGCTTGAACTGCTGCAGATCGCCGATGCGGTCGCGCGTGAAAAGTCGATCGACAAGTCGATCGTCATCGCCGCCATGGCCGATGCGATCCAGAAGGCCGCGCGCTCGCGCTACGGCCAGGAAACCAATATCCGCGCCGACATCAATGCCAACACCGGCGAGATGAAGCTGCAGCGGCTGATGGAAGTGGTCGAGAAGGTCGATGACTACGCGACGCAGATTGCCATTTCCTCGGCGCGCGAGCGCAATCCGGACGCCCAGCTCGGCGATTTCATTGCCGAACAGCTACCGCCGATGGATTTTGGCCGCATCGCCGCCCAGTCCGCCAAGCAGGTCATCGTGCAGAAGGTGCGCGAGGCCGAGCGCGACCGGCAATATGATGAATACAAGGACCGTATCGGCGAGATCGTCAACGGTACCGTCAAGCGCGTCGAATACGGCAACGTCATCGTCGATCTCGGCCGCGGCGAAGCGATCATCCGCCGCGACGAGCTGATTCCGCGCGAAAACTACAAGTATGGCGATCGCGTCCGTGCCTATGTCTATGACGTACGCCGCGAACAGCGCGGCCCGCAGATATTCCTGTCGCGCACCCATCCGCAGTTCATGGCGAAGCTGTTCACCATGGAAGTGCCGGAAATCTACGACGGCATCATCGAGATCAAGTCGGTCGCCCGCGATCCGGGTTCGCGCGCCAAGATCGCTGTCATCTCGCGCGACAGCTCCATCGATCCGGTCGGTGCCTGCGTCGGTATGCGCGGCAGCCGCGTCCAGGCGGTCGTCGGTGAATTGCAGGGCGAGAAGATCGACATCATTCCGTGGTCGCCATCGGCGGCGTCCTTCATTGTCAATGCATTGCAGCCGGCGGAAGTCGCCAAGGTCGTGCTCGACGAGGATGCCGAGCGCATCGAGGTCGTCGTTCCCGACGATCAGCTGTCGCTGGCCATCGGCCGCCGCGGCCAGAACGTCCGTCTTGCCTCGCAGCTCACCGGCTGGGATATCGACATCCTGACCGAGCAGGAAGAGAGCGAACGCCGCCAGAAGGAATTCGTCGAACGGTCGTCGCTGTTCATGGAAGCCCTCGACGTCGACGAGATGGTCGGCCAGGTGCTCGCTTCCGAAGGCTTCACCAGCGTCGAGGAGGTCGCGTATGTCGACTCCGGCGAAATCGCGTCGATCGACGGCTTCGACGAGGACACGGCTTCGGAAATCCAGACCCGCGCCCGCGAATATCTGGAGAAGATCGAAGCCGAGCATGACGAGAAGCGCAAGGCGCTCGGCGTCAAGGACGAGCTGCGCGAGATTCCCGGCATCACCACCGCCATGATGGTGACGCTCGGCGAGGACGGCGTGAAGACGATCGAGGATTTCGCCGGCTACGCCGCCGACGACCTGACCGGTTGGAAGGAACGCAAGGACGGCGAGACGAAGGTATTCCCGGGTGTGCTCGCCAACCACGGCGTATCACGCGCCGATGCCGAGCAGATGGTCCTGGCCGCTCGCCTGAAGGCTGGCTGGATCACCGAAGACGAGCTTGCCGCCGAGGGCGTGCCGGCTGACGAAACCGTCGGTGCGTGAGGTGAAACCGCATCGCACCGAACCCGCCCTTGGACGAGATGAACGATCGCACCTGCATCGTCACCCGCAGGCAAGCCGAACCGGATGAACTGATCCGTTTCGTCGTCGGCCCGGATTCGGCCGTCGTTCCGGACATCAAGAGAAACCTGCCCGGCCGCGGTTGCTGGGTGACAGCCGACCGCCTACATATAGAAAAGGCAGCGGCCAAAAACCTGTTTGCCCGTGCTTTTAAGGCGCAGGTGAGCGTGCCGGCCGATCTTGGCGGCATGGTCGACGCGCTGCTTTCCAGGTCCGCTCTGGGCATGCTTGGCCTGGCCCGCAAGGCGGGCGCCATAGCGCTCGGAGCGACCAAGGTCGAGAGCGCCGTGCGCGGCGGACTTGCACTTTTCGTGCTCCACGCGACCGAGGCTTCCGACGATGGCGTCCGCAAGATAAGCCAGGCGCGACGGGCAACCGTCCACCTCGGCGGGCCTGCGATCCGCGCTTACAAACTTTTCTCCGAGGCCGAGTTGAGCTTGGCATTGGGGGGTACAAATGTGATACATGCTGCCGTTCTCGCGGGAGACGCGGGCAGGGCGGTGCAGAAGCGCATGGTTGCGCTCGACCGATATCGGGGCGGTTCCCCGGACGATCTGGCAATGCTTGCGGCCGTTGCTGACGAAGATGATGCCGCAGAGGATATGGAATGAGCGATACGAAATCGGGCGACGACAAGACGCTGAGTGTTACGCCGAAGAAGACCTTGACGCTGAAGCGCCCCGGTATGGAACAGGGCACGGTGCGCCAGAACTTCTCGCACGGCCGCACCAAGTCGGTGGTCGTCGAGACCAAGAAGCGCAAGTTCTCGCTGCCCGGCGACAAGCCGGAGCCGGCGGCAGCGCCTGTGTCCGTCTTCACGCCGAAGCCGGTCGCGGCAGCGCCTGCCGTGCAGGAAGCTCCCAAGGCGCCTCCCCCGCCGCCGCCGGTCGAACGCGGCGGCATGGTGCTGAACGAGTTGTCGCGCCAGGAAATGGAAGCACGCCGCCGGGCTCTCGAGGGCTCGAAGGTCCGCGATGTCGAGGATCGCCAGCGCGCCATCGAGGAAGCCAAGCGCCGCAGCGAGGACGAAGAGCGCCGCCGCCGCGAGCGCGAGGAATCGGCTCGCCGTCAGGCCGAGGAAGAGGCACGGCTGCAAGCCGAGGCCGAATCCCGCCGCCGTGCCGAGGAAGAGGCGCGCCGCCGTGCGCCGCTCGCCGCCGAACTGGCAACAGTCGATGACGAGGAAGAGGTCAAACCGAAGCGGACCGGTGCCGGCGCACCAGTGCGCCGTCTGGTCACGCCGGAAGTGGCGCGTCCGGCCAAACCGACCAAGGGCGAGGAGGACCGCCGCCGCGGCAAGCTGACGCTGAATTCGGCGCTTTCCGACGAGGATGCGCGCGCCCGCTCGCTCTCGTCGATGCGCCGCCGTCAGGAGAAATTCAAGCGCGCGTTGCATAACGAGCCACGCGAGAAAGTCATGCGTGAAGTGATCCTGCCCGAAACCATCACCATCCAGGAGCTGGCGCAGCGCATGTCCGAGCGCGCTGTCGACGTGGTCAAGTTCTTCATGAAGCAGGGCCAGATCCTGAAGCCTGGTGACGTCATCGACGCCGACACGGCCGAACTCGTCGCCACCGAATTTGGCCATACGGTCCGCCGCGTCGCCGAGTCCGACATCGAAGAGGGCTTGTTCAACATCGCCGATCGTCCCGAGGACCTGCAGCCGCGTCCGCCGGTGGTAACGATCATGGGTCATGTCGATCACGGCAAGACCTCGTTGCTCGATGCCATCCGCAATGCCAACGTCGTCTCCGGCGAGGCCGGCGGCATTACCCAGCATATCGGCGCCTATCAGGTCGAGAAGAACGGTCACAAGGTTACCTTCATCGACACGCCCGGCCACGCCGCCTTCACGGCGATGCGTGCCCGCGGTGCCCAGGCGACCGATATCGCCATCCTCGTGGTGGCAGCTGACGACAGCGTCATGCCGCAGACGATCGAATCGATCAATCACGCCAAGGCGGCCGGCGTTCCGATCATTGTGGCGATCAACAAGATCGACAAGCATGACGCCGACCCGCAGAAGGTGCGTTCGGAACTGCTGCGCCACGAGGTGTTCGTCGAATCCATGGGCGGTGAGGTGCTGGATGTCGAGGTGTCGGCGACCAAGGGCATCAATCTCGACAAGTTGCTCGAAGCGATCCTGCTGCAGGCCGAAATCCTCGACCTGAAGGCCAATCCGGACCGCACCGCCGAAGGCGTGGTCATCGAAGCCCAGCTCGACAAGGGCCGCGGCCCAGTCGCCACCGTGCTGGTGCAGACCGGCACGTTGATGCCGGGCGACATTCTCGTCGCCGGCAACGAATGGGGCCGGGTACGCGCGCTCGTCAATGATCGCGGCGAGCAGGTCAAGGAAGCGCCGCCGGCAATGCCGGTGGAGGTGCTCGGCCTGCAAGGCACGCCGCAGGCCGGCGACCGCTTCGCCGTGGTCAACAACGAGGCCCGCGCCCGCGAGATCACCGAATACCGCCAGCGTCTGGCACGCGAGAAGGCGGTTGCCAGGCATGCCGGCCAGCGCGGTTCGCTGGAGCAGATGATGTCGCAGTTGCAGACCAGCGGACTGAAAGAATTCCCGCTGGTTATCAAGGGCGACGTGCAGGGCTCGATCGAGGCGATCAACGCCGCGCTCGACAATCTCGGCACCGACGAGGTGCGCGCCCGCATCGTCCATGCGGGGGCTGGCGGCATTACTGAAAGCGACGTGTCGCTGGCGGAAACTTCGGGGGCTGCGATCATCGGCTTCAACGTTCGCGCCAATGCGCAGGCCCGCGCAGCCGCGGCTGCGGCAGGCATCGAGATCCGCTACTATTCGATCATCTACAATCTGGTCGATGATGTGAAAGCGGCTCTTTCCGGCCTGCTCTCGCCGGAGCGGCGCGAGACCTTCATCGGCAATGCCGAGATCCTCGAGATCTTCGACATCACCAAGGTCGGCAAGATCGCCGGCTGCCGTGTCACCGAAGGCAAGGTCGAGCGTGGTGCGGGCGTGCGCCTGATCCGCGACAACGTCGTCATCCACGAAGGCACGCTGAAGACCCTGAAGCGCTTCAAGGACGAGGTTTCGGAAGTTCCGGGCGGCCAGGAATGCGGCATGGCCTTCCAGAACTACGAGGACATGCGCGTCGGTGACGTCATCGAGTGCTTCCGCGTCGAGATGGTGACCAGGACGCTCTGAGCTCGAACGTTCGAGTTCGGGCATCCATCGAGACCGGGCGGTGGTCGAAAGACCGCCGCCCAAACCATATGAGACATGTGGTGCGGTCCTATCCCGCGCCCCACGATTTCAGGATAGAGAAAAATGCCCCGTTCAATCACATCAGGCCCATCCCAGCGCATGCTTCGCGTAGGCGAGCAGGTGCGCCATGCTCTGTCGGAAACCTTGCAGCGCGGCGAGATCCTCGATCCGCTGATCGAGAACACGGTGGTTTCGGTCTCGGAAGTGCGCATGTCGCCCGATCTCAAGATCGCCACCGCCTTCGTTTCGCCGCTCGGCGCCAAGGATGCCGGGGCGGTGATCGAGGCGCTCAACAAGCATGCGAAGTTCGTGCGCGGCCGCGTCTCCGGCGCGCTGCGCCAGATGAAGTACATGCCGGAATTCCGCTTCCGGCTCGACACCAGCTACGACAATTTTCAGAAGATAAACGAGTTGCTGCACTCGCCCGAAGTGGCGCGCGATCTCAGCGCCGACGACAAAGACAAAGACGACCGGAAGGACAGCGAATAGTGGCGCGTCGCGGCAAGAAGAAGGGCCGGCCGATCTCGGGCTGGCTGGTACTGGACAAGCCGGTCGGCATGGGCTCGACTGAAGCCGTCTCCAAGATCAAATGGCTGTTCCAGGCGGAAAAGGCCGGCCATGCCGGCACGCTCGACCCGCTGGCGTCCGGCATGCTGCCGATCGCGCTCGGCGAAGCGACCAAGACCGTGCCATACGTCCAGGACGGCGCCAAGGTCTACCGCTTCACGGTTGCCTGGGGCGAGGAGCGTTCGACCGACGACCTCGAAGGCCTGGCGACCAAAAGCTCGGACCGCCGTCCGGCGGAAGCCGACGTACGGGCGCTGCTTTCGAAATATACCGGCGTCATCATGCAGACGCCGCCGCAATTTTCGGCGATCAAGATCGCCGGCGAGCGCGCCTACGACCTTGCCCGCGATGGCGAGACGATCGACATTCCGGCACGCGAGGTCGAGATCGGCCGGCTCGATCTGGTCGAGCACATGGCCGATCGCACCATCTTCGAGGTCGAATGCGGCAAGGGCACCTATGTCCGCTCGCTGGCGCGCGACATGGGCCGCGACCTTGGCTGCTTCGGTCACATCGCCGAGCTGCGGCGGGTCGAGGTCGAGCCGTTCACGCAGGAAGATTTCGTTACCCTGGCCGAGCTGGAAGCCGCCCGCTTCGGCGAGCAGGGCGAGCCGCAAGAAGCAGACGCCCCGATCGACTTCGGTGCCATCGATGCACTTCTGGTCGACACCGCCGCCGCGCTCGAATGCCTGCCGCAGGTCGCGATCAGCGACGATGCGGCAACCAAAATCCGCCTCGGCAATCCGGTCATCATTCGCGGCCGTGACGCGCCGGTAGAAGCGGAGGAGGCCTGCGCCACCGCGCGCGGCAAGCTGGTCGCCATCGGCGCCATCGAGCAAGGCATGTTCAAGCCAAAGCGGGTCTTTATCGGGTAACAGCTGTCTCTCGGCGCATGATCTCCAACCGGATTCTATTTTGGGAAAGGATCATGCGCTAAATCAACAGGGCGACGGCGTCGTTTGCCGTCCGAAGGGATGCGCGGCACCGACGCTGCATTCGAGGGGGCACATGGCAAAGGCTGAGACGGGCAGGAAGCGGGCGGTGCTCAACACACGGCGGCCGCCCGTCGGGGCTTCGCCCGGCACGCTGATCGCCGACCCGGCGGCACGCCGTTCCGAGCTCAGGCTGACATTGATCTCGCCCGAAAAGTTCAAGACCATCGACAATGCCAGCATCGACGACGTCAACACCCATTGCCACAATTGGCCGGTTATCTGGCTCGATTGCACAGGCCTCGCCAACATCCAGCTGATCGAGGAGATCGGCCGGATCTTCAACCTGCATCCGTTGGCGCTGGAAGATGTCGTCAACACCGGCCAGCGGCCGAAGGTGGATTTCTTCGAGGACCATGCCTTTGTCGTCGTCAGGATGATCGACGATGTCACCGCGCATCGCTACGAACAGATCGCCGTCTTCTTCGGCAGGAACTTCGTCGTCACCTTCCAGGAACGCGAAGGCGACCCGTTCGATCCCGTGCGCAAGCGGATCGCAAGCTCGGTGCCCAACCGCTTGCGCTCGCGCGGCGCCGACTATCTCGCCTATGCTTTGATCGACGCCATCGTCGACAGCTATTTCCCGCCGATCGAGGCTGCCGGCGAATTGGTCGACAGCATTGAGGACCAGATGCTGAACCAGGCGCACAAGCATCAGATGCGGCAGCTTCACGAATTGCGGCGCGATGCCAATGTGCTGAAGGGCGTGCTTTGGCCGATGCGCGACGCGGTGGCGACCATGATCCGCAACGACGTCTCTTATGTGAAGGCCGAAACCAAGATATTTCTGAACGACACGCTCGATCATTCGCTGCGATTGATCGAACTGGTCGAAACCCAGCGCGACATGCTGACCGGCCTGATCGAGATGCACTTGTCGCTCAGCCAGGCGCGCACCAACGACGTCATCAGCTATCTGACGATCGTCTCGGTGATCTTCATGCCGCTTACCTTTCTCGTCGGCGTATGGGGCATGAATTTCGACCCCGACACCTCGCCCTGGAACATGCCGGAGCTGAAAGCCTATTACGGCTATCCCCTGTCGCTCGTCTTCATGGCGCTTGTTGCGGTCGGGCTCTATGCGTACTTCAAATGGAAGAAATGGCTCTGACTAGGCGGAAGTGCCCGTTTATGCAGCAAAAAGCCGGCTTGTGAATTAGGCTGGCCTTTTTGTCGGAATTGCACTATATGCGCCGCAGCCTCGCGCTTTGACGCGTTGCTTGCACCGGCCCCTGCTGGACGACATCCCGGCTGAGGGCGTCCCGTTTCCTCAAACAGACAAGGAAAAACACGATGTCGATTACTGCCGAACGCAAGAAGGAATTGATGGGCGAATTCGCAACCGCCAAGGGCGATACCGGGTCTCCGGAAGTCCAGGTGGCCATCCTTTCGGAGCGCATCAAGAACCTGACCGATCATTTCAAGGACCACAAGAAGGATAACCATTCCCGCCGTGGTCTGCTCGCTCTCGTTTCCCAGCGCCGCAGCCTGCTTGATTATCTCAAGCGCAAGGACGACGCGCGCTATCAGACGCTGATCGAGAAGCTCGGTCTGCGCCGTTGACGAATTGACCGGCGGGTTCTTTCGAGAGCCCGCCGGTCGCGCATTGGAGCATCGGATCATCCAAGGCTCCAATGAAGAAAGCAGAGCGCCGCGCACCGGTTTGGACGCGCAAAGGACGCTCTGAAGTTTAGATTTGCGCAGGATACTTTCCGAAAACCTGGTTTTCGGGTTCACGCGCAAGGCCAGTCGGATCGATTGGCCAACCCGGTTTCGAAACAGCAGAGGGCCACTCGAAACCGCCCATGGACGGTCATGGGGCAGGATTGCAGGACGCTCGTGCGGCACCGCGCCGAATAGCCGAGCTTCCCGTTGTCTTGCCCGTGGCTGCCCGAGAAAGGAAGCCAAGGGAAAGGGCATCCGCGCACGCTGAAACGGCGCGGCCCTTTCCGCATACGAAGGACAAGACATGTTCAATTACCACAAAGTGGAAATCGAATGGGGCGGCCGTCCGCTCATTCTCGAAACCGGCAAGATCGCGCGTCAGGCTGATGGCGCGGTGCTGGCCACCTACGGCGAAACCAAGGTTCTCGCCACCGTCGTCTCGATGAAAGAGCCGAAACCCGGCCTCGATTTCTTCCCGCTGACGGTCAACTACCAGGAGAAGACTTACGCCGCCGGCAAGATCCCGGGTGGCTATTTCAAGCGTGAAGGCCGTCCGAGCGAGAAGGAAACGCTGGTTTCCCGCCTGATCGACCGCCCGATCCGCCCGCTCTTCGCCGAAGGCTACAAGAACGACACCCAGATCGTCGTCACCGTCGTCCAGCACGATCTCGAAAATGACCCGGACATCCTGTCGATCGTCGCCACCTCCGCCGCCCTGACCTTGTCCGGCGTGCCGTTCATGGGCCCGGTTGGCGGCGCCCGCGTCGGCTACATCAACGGCGAATATGTGCTCAACCCGCATGTCGACGAGATGCAGGAATCGAAGCTCGACCTGGTCGTCGCCGGCACCGCCGACGCCGTGCTGATGGTCGAGTCCGAAGCCAAGGAACTCGGCGAGGACCTTATGCTTGGCGCCGTCATGTTCGGCCACAGGGGCTTCCAGCCGGTGATCGACGCGATCATCAAGCTGGCTGAAGTCGCGGCCAAGGACCCGCGCGACTTCACCGCGCCGGACTATTCCGCACTTGAAGCCGAGATGCTCAAGATCGTCGAAGGCGAGCTTCGCGACGCCTACAAGATCACCGACAAGCAGAAGCGCTATGCCGCCGTCGACGCCGTCAAGGCGAAGGTCAAGGCCGCGTTCGCGCCGGCAGAAGGCGAAGAGGCCAAATACACGTCCGAACAGATCGGCACCGTGTTCAAGGAGCTCCAGGCCAAGGTCGTGCGCTGGAACATTCTCGACACCGGCTCGCGCATCGACGGCCGCGACCTGAAGACGGTCCGCAAGATCGTCTCGGAAGTCGGCGTCCTGCCGCGCACGCACGGCTCGGCGCTGTTCACTCGCGGCGAGACCCAGGCACTGGTTGTCGCCACGCTCGGCACCGGCGAGGACGAGCAGTATGTCGATTCGTTGACCGGCATGTACAAGGAGAAGTTCCTCCTGCACTACAACTTCCCTCCCTATTCGGTCGGTGAAACCGGCCGCATGGGTTCGCCGGGCCGCCGCGAAATCGGCCATGGCAAGCTCGCCTGGCGCGCCATCCGGCCGATGCTTCCGACCGCCGACCAGTTCCCCTATACGTTGCGCGTCGTTTCGGAGATCACCGAGTCCAACGGCTCGTCGTCAATGGCTACCGTCTGCGGCACCTCGCTGGCTCTGATGGATGCCGGCGTGCCGCTTGCCAAGCCGGTCGCCGGCATTGCGATGGGCCTGATCAAGGAAGGCGAGCGCTTCGCCGTGCTCTCCGACATCCTTGGCGACGAGGACCACCTCGGCGACATGGACTTCAAGGTTGCCGGCACCGCCTACGGCATCACCTCGCTGCAGATGGACATCAAGATCGAGGGCATCACCGAGGAGATCATGAAGATCGCCCTCGACCAGGCCAAGGATGGCCGTCAGCACATTCTCGGCGAAATGGCCCACGCGCTGTCCGGCGCACGTGCCGAGCTCGGCGAGTTCGCGCCGCGCATCGAGGTCATGCACATCCCGACCGACAAGATCCGCGACGTGATCGGCTCGGGCGGCAAGGTCATCCGCGAGATCGTCGAAAAGACCGGCGCCAAGATCAACATCGAGGACGACGGCACCGTCAAGATCGCCTCGGCCAATGCCAAGGAGATCGAGGCGGCGAAGAAGTGGATACACACCATCGTCGCCGAGCCGGAAGTCGGTGAAATCTACGAAGGCACGGTCGTCAAGACCGCCGACTTCGGCGCTTTCGTCAATTTCTTCGGTCCGCGTGACGGCCTCGTCCACATCTCGCAACTCGCCAATGACCGCGTTGCCAAGACCTCCGATGTGGTCAAGGAAGGCGACAAGGTCTGGGTCAAGCTGATGGGCTTCGACGAGCGCGGCAAGGTCCGCCTGTCGATGAAGGTCGTCGACCAGGCCACCGGCAAGGAAATCCTGCGCGACAAGAAGAGCGAAGGCGAAGAAAACGCCGCCTAAGCTGATCTAACTATGCAATCGAAGCGGGCGCGCCGGAAGGTCGCGCCCGTTTGCGTTTCAACAACAGCCTTGCAGTTCAAGAGTGGTGAATGTCCGCCGAGCCGCTGAAAACGCTTTTCCATCAGTTCGAGGCCGGTGCTGTTTCCCTGCCACGAAAGGATGAACGCATACTCTTTCTCGGTGCCGAGCCCGGCTTTCGCTTGCCGGAAGGGTTTGATGCCAAGCTTCATCTTGTCCAAGGCTTCAGGCCGCACTTTCGCGCCTTGCAGGCGTCCGGCTTCGCGGTCACGCCGCAGGTCGAAGGCGAGGCTTTCGACGCGGCATTTGTGCTCGCTGGCCGCCATCGCGGCCAAAACGAGTTGCGCGTTGCCGAAGCGGTCGAACGCGCAGCACCAGGCGGGTTGATCGTCGTCGCCGGCAGCAAGGACGATGGAATCGCCAGCCTGCGCAAGCATGTCGGCGCCCTTGTGCCGCTCGAAGGCCACCTGCCGAAGCATCACGGCATTGCCTTCTGGTTTCGCCGGCCGGCCGATACCGTTGCCGCGGCAACGCTTCGCGCCGCCAATCCGGACTTGGTGGTCGAGGACCGCTTCCGCACGGCCCCAGGCATGTTTTCCTTCGACAAGATCGATGCCGGATCGAAGCTGCTGGTCGAAAATCTGCCCAACGATCTGCGTGGCAGCGTTGCGGATTTCTGTGCCGGTTGGGGCTATGTCGCCGCCGAAGTCGCCGCCCGCTCACCCGGCATATCGGCGCTTGACCTTTACGAAGCGGATTTCGAGGCGCTGGAGGCGGCCAAGGCCAATGTCGGCAACACAGGCGTGGAGCCACGTTTCTTCTGGATAGATCTTTTGAGAGAACCGGTCGAGCGCCGCTACGACGTGGTCGTCATGAACCCGCCCTTTCACCGCAGCCGGGCGACTGAGCCGGAAATCGGTGCCGGCATGATCCGCGCGGCAGGCAAGGCGCTGAAGCCCGGCGGCCGGCTGTTCATGGTGGCAAACCGTCAGCTTCCCTACGAACCGGTGCTGGCGGCCGCCTTCTCCAGCCATGCGGAGCTCGCCCGCGACGGCATGTTCAAGGTCTTATCGGCGCGACGCTGAAATCCTGCGGGGCAAGCCGGCGATACGTCGCTCGCGCTATTCCCGCCCGCCGTCGGTCTGCTTCAATTCGTCAAGCGTCGGCATGGAAACGATGTGATAGCCGGAATCGACATAGTGGATTTCGCCGGTGACGCCGGAGGACAGGTCGGACAGCAAATAGAGCGCGGAGCCGCCGACTTCGTCGATCGTCACTGTACGGCGTAGCGGCGCGTTGCGCTGCTGGTAGGAGAACATGTGGCGTGCGTCGGAAATCCCGGCGCCCGCAAGCGTCCGTACCGGTCCCGCCGATATGCCGTTCACCCTGATGCCGCGCGGGCCGTAGTCGTTGGCGAGATAGCGGACGCTGGCCTCCAGCCCCGCCTTGGCGACACCCATAACGTTGTAGTTCGGCATGACACGGACCGAACCGGCATAGGTCAGCGTGATCATCGAACCGCTATCCTTCATCAATGTGGCGGCGTGACGGGCGATCTCGGTGAAGGAGTAGCAGGAGATCACCATGGTGCGGATGAAGTTGTCGCGGCTCGTGTCGGCGTAGAGGCCTTTCAGCTCGTTCTTGTCGGAAAAGCCGATGGCATGGACGACGAAATCCAGCCCGCCCCACGCCTTCCCCAAAGTCTCGAAAGTCGCGGCGACCGACACGCTGTCCTCGACGTCGCAAGGCACCACCAGGGATGCGCCCAATTTCTCGGCGAGCGGCTTGACCCGGCGCCCGAAGGCCTCGCCCTGATAGGTGAAGGCGAGGTCCGCGCCATGTTCGGACAGTTTGCGGGCGATACCCCAGGCGATCGAATGATCGTTGGCAACACCCATGACAAGCCCGCGCTTGCCCTTCATCAATCCGTCCATGGTCGGCAAATCCTTATGCGGAATAGCGCTGGAAAATCAGCGTTGCGTTGGTGCCACCGAAACCGAACGAATTGGACAAAACGGTGTCGATCCTTGCATCGTCGATGCGCTTGCGCACGATCGGCATGCCCTCGAATTCCGGATCGAGGTTCTCAATGTGGGCACTCTCGCCGATGAAGCCGCCTTGCATCATCAGGATCGAGTAGATCGATTCCTGCACGCCGGCGGCGCCCAGAGAATGGCCGGTTAGCGATTTGGTCGACGTGATGAAAGGCATCTTCTCGCCGAACACCTCGCGGATGGCGCCCATTTCCTTGGAGTCGCCGACAGGCGTCGAGGTGCCGTGCGTATTGATGTAGTCGACCGGCGAGGACACCGTTGCGAGCGCCTGCTTCATGCAGCGCGCCGCGCCTTCGCCCGACGGCGCCACCATGTCGTAGCCGTCCGATGTCGCGCCATAGCCGACGATCTCGGCATAGATCTTGGCGCCGCGTGCCTTGGCATGCTCGAGCTCTTCAAGAATCAGCACGCCGGCGCCGCCGGCAATGACGAAACCGTCGCGATCGACGTCGTAGGCGCGTGAGGCGACCGATGCCCTGTCGTTGAACTTGGACGACATGGCGCCCATGGCATCGAAGAGATCCGACATCGTCCAGTCGAGATCCTCATGGCCGCCGGCGAAGACGATGTCCTGCTTGCCCCACTGGATCAGCTCGTAGCCATTGCCGATGCAATGCGCAGACGTCGAGCAGGCTGATGAGATCGAATAGTTGACGCCGTGGATCTTGAACCAGGTGGCAAGCGTCGCCGACGCGGTCGACGACATCGCTTTTGGCACCGCGAACGGTCCGATCCGCTTGGGGCTGCCGTTTTTGATAGTGGTCTCGGCCGCCTCGACGATTGCACGGGTCGACGGTCCGCCGGAGCCCATCACGATGCCGGTGCGCTCGTTGGTGATGTCGGCCTCGTCGAGGCCGGCGTCTGCGATCGCCTGGTCCATTGCGACATGGTTCCAGGCAGCACCCTGCGACAGGAAGCGCATGGCGCGACGGTCGATCATGCCCGATGGGTCCAGCGTCGGCGCACCCCACACCCGGCAACGGAAGCCATGCTCGGCGAAAGAGTCGGAGAAGCTGATGCCGGACCTGGCATCGTGCAGCGAGGTCTGCACCTCGTTGGCATTGTTGCCTATCGACGACACGATGCCGAGACCTGTGACTACGACCCGTCTCATTCGCAACTCCTTCCAGCGCGGACCCCGAACCTGAAATCAATTTCCGGAATGGAACCATGCGCAAAATTAAAAGTGCTACAGCGTTCATCAGACGTCCAAGACGTCGTACTGTAGGGTCTTCGTTCAGACGGCGGCCGATTGCTTGGACAGACCGACCTTCAGATCCGTTGCCGCGTATATGGGCTCGCCATCTGCCTTCAGCCAGCCATCGGCGATGCCAAGCACAAGCCGACCGCGCATCACTCGCTTGAAGTCGACGCCATACTCCACCTTCTTGACCGAAGGCGTGACCATGCCTTTGAACCTCACCTCACCGGTCGACAGCGCCATCCCCTTGCCGGGTTCACCGAGCCATCCGAGATAGAACCCCGTCAACTGCCACATGGCGTCCAGGCCTAGGCATCCTGGCATGATCGGATTACCGATGAAATGGCAGGCGAAAAACCACAAATCCGGCTTGATATCGAATTCCGCGCGGATGAAACCCTTGTCGAATGCACCGCCGGTCTCGCTGATCTCGGTGATGCGGTCGAACATCAGCATCGGCGGATAGGGCAGCTGCGCATTTCCCGGTCCGAACAGCTCGCCGCGGGCGCAGGCAAGCAATTCCTCGTAACCGTAGCTGGATTTCGAACCCGCCATCAATCTCGTCCCCGTGATCGTCCCGGGCGATAGGCGCCCTTGTCGGTGGTTTCCTAACACAATCTGTTTCAGGCCGGAAACCGGCGCTTGCGCTTAACCTGCCCGTCTGCCCGGGTCAATGCGCGCTATTGATCGCATTCGGTCGACAGAATATATGTCAGGACACGTCCGGTTTCGGCAGATGCTCAATTTCTGCCATTTTGGACCTGTCTGAGGCGGAATTGTGAGCGCGACGGATACATGGATCTGGGTTGCCGGAAGGATAATGTCGCTGTGGACAAGCGGGTTCGCGAGGCCGGTCTGAGGCCGACACGCCAGCGCATCGCGCTGGCAGATCTGCTTTTCGCCAAGGGCGACCGCCATCTTTCGGCCGAGGAACTGCACGAGGAGGCGCTTGCCGCCGGCGTGCCGGTGTCTCTGGCCACCGTCTACAATGCTCTGCACCAGTTTACCCAGGCCGGTCTTCTCCGCATCCTTGCCGTCGAGGGATCGAAGACTTATTTCGACACCAACACCTCCGATCACCATCATTTCTATATCGAGGGCGAAAACAGGATCTTCGATATCGACAGCGGCCCGGTGACGGTTTCCAACCTGCCGGAACCGCCGGAGGGCATGGAGATCGCCAATGTCGATATCGTGGTGAGACTGCGTCCGAAACGCTGCGACTGACCGGCGCCTTATGAAATTCCTGGATTTGACGCTCCGGCTCGAATGGGTCGCCGTCGCGGTGGCGGCTCTTGTCTTCTATGCAATCGCCGGTGTTTCCTGGTGGCTGTTTGCCGTGCTCATTCTGGCGCCCGACCTGTCGATGCTGGGTTACATGGCCGGGCCGCGCGTCGGGGCTGTCGCCTACAACGCCTTGCACATACTGATCTTGCCCGTTCTGCTGGCGCTTGTCGGCAGCGTCTTTGACAACGCAATGGCGATAGCTGTCGCGCTGATCTGGATCGCCCACATCGCCATCGACCGCGCTCTGGGCTATGGTTTGAAGCTGTCAAGCAGTTTCCAGGATACCCATCTCGGCCGCATCGGCCGCTAAACCATCCCCGAACCGAAGATCAGCGAAACAAATGCCGGATCCGGTGCTTGCAGCGCTGGCCCGACCTCCGGTTCGGAAAAGTCAGTTCTTGACCTTTTCGCCGGGATAGGCACCCCAGACCAGCGACTGCGCGAGCCAGCCGGTATGGCCGTCGAAGGTCATTTCGCACCACTGGCCATCGCAGGACTTGATCGTGCCCATCACCCCCGGTTCGAGGATCGCGATGACGCCTGCATCTTTTGCCGGGTCGTCAAGGAGGTTGACGCGAGCGTCCTTGCCGCGCTGCCAGGGGGCGACGATCGCCGTGCGACGGCCCGAAAGCAGCGACTGATTGATCCAGCCTTCCGAGCCGTCGGCATCACGCACACGGCGCCACGTATCGAACTCCTGGATGATCTCCATCGGCAGGCCTGGCTTCATATACATCCAGTCGACGGAATAATTGACGCCCGGCCCAACGCGCGAGTTGACGCGGCCGGATTTCAGGCTGACGAAGCGCGGCAGCGGCAAGCCGCTTGGTCCGAGCGTGACGCTCTGGGCGGGTGCGGCGGCACTTTGCGCCATCACCAGTGGGCTATGGATGAGAGCGCCGAGGAATGCTGCACTGAGGGTCAGGCGGAGCGACGCGAAACCAGACACTTTCGTTCCTTTCGGCGCCCGCCCATCGGCCTTCGCGCCCATTTTTCTTTGTCTTCGGCGGAACCGCTTGTTACATGGATGACCGGTACCGCGATCGGCTCTCAGTTTCGCCGTTCTTGGTTAAAGAGGTCTCAACGAGATCGGGTTCGAGGAAACAATGGCAGGCAAAAAGAAGCCCCTCGTCGTCATCACGCGCAAGTTGCCCGACCTAGTCGAGACCCGCATGCGCGAGTTGTTCGACGCCCGCTTGAATGTGGAGGACAGGCCGATGACGCAGCCGGAACTGGTGGCGGCGGTCAAGGAGGCCGACGTGCTGGTGCCGACTGTGACCGACAATATCGACGCGGCGCTGATTGCCCAGGCCGGCGACAACCTCAAGCTGATCGCCAACTTCGGCAATGGCGTCGACAAGATCGACGTTGCGGCAGCGGCCAAGAAAGGCATCACCGTCACCAACACGCCGAACGTGCTGACCGAAGATACGGCCGACATGACCATGGCGCTGCTGCTGGCCGTACCGCGACGGCTGGCCGAAGGCGCCAACGTGCTGACCGGCGACAAGAAATGGGCGGGATGGTCGCCGACCTGGATGCTCGGCCGTCGCATCTGGGGCAAACGGCTCGGCATTGTCGGCATGGGTCGGATCGGCACTGCCGTCGCCAGGCGCGCCAAGGCGTTTGGCCTCTCGATCCACTACCACAACCGCCACCGCGTGCTGCCGGCAATCGAGGACGAGTTGGAAGCCACGTATTGGGAAAGCCTCGACCAGATGCTTGCCCGTATGGACATTATCTCGGTCAATTGCCCATCGACACCGGCAACTTTCCATCTGCTTTCGGCACGGCGGCTGGCGCTTCTGCAACCGTCCGCTTACATAGTCAACACCGCGCGCGGAGATATCATCGATGAGGAATCGCTGATCAAGCTCATCCATGACGGCAAGATCGCCGGCGCCGGCCTCGACGTCTACGAGCACGAGCCGGCGCTGAACAGCAAGCTGCTGAAGCTTGCCCACAAAGGCAAGGTCGTGCTGTTGCCGCATATGGGTTCGGCGACGCTCGAAGGCCGTATCGACATGGGCGAGAAGGTGATCATCAATATCCGCGCCTTCTTCGATGGTCATCGCCCGCCCGACCGCGTGCTGCCGTTGAGGGCGTGACCTGCCGTCACGCCGGCACGGTCTTGCCGCGGCAACCGCGCGTTCGTCGTTGGATAGCTTTGGCTTACGAAAACGCCTTGCGCATGGTGATTGAGGTCGGCCGGTCGTAGCCCTTGTGCGCTGTCCGTTCGGTTTCACGAAAACCGAGGCGGGCAAAGGCTGCGTGATTTCCGGTCAGCTCGATCCGGGTCTGGAGCTCGATGGCGGTCCTGTTGTGGCTGCGGGCAAGATCTTCGACGGCCTGCATCAGCTGTTTTCCAATGCCTTGTCCCTGAAGAACCGGCTCGACCGCGAGCTTTCCAACATAGAGCTCGTCTGCGCGCTTCAGGATGAAGACGCAACCGACGATCTCGTTTTCCTTCAGCGCCAGGAATGCTGTCTCCTCCAGCGCTCTAGCCCTGAGATTTTCAACGGTGAGCCGATGCGCCGAGGACGGCGGGTCAATAACCCCGTCCATAAAGGCGAAGGCCCGCATGACCAGCGCCAGCACCTCGTCCCAACAGTCGAAATCGGCCGCAAGCTGCACGATGGAAACGTCGGCAGGCAGGCTCACGGGCTGGTTCGCTTGTAGCGGATCGTGTCGAAGCGTGCCGCCAGCGCATCGTAGAGCAGCAGTCGTCCGACCAGCGGCTCGCCAATCCCGGTGATCAGCTTGATCGCTTCCATGGCTTGCAGCGTGCCGATGACCCCGGTCAGCGCGCCGACAATGCCGGCCACCGCGCAGGATGGCACCAGTCCCGGCGGCGGCGCCTCGGGAAAGAGATCGCGGTAGCTTGGGTTCAACTTGCCGTCCGGGCCGGTTTCGAATGGCTTCAGTACGGTGACCGAGCCGTCGAAGCGGCCAACGGCGGCATGCACGAGCGGCCGGCTTTCCGCGGCGCAGGCGTCGGCCACCGCGTAGCGTGTCTCGAAATTGTCGGAGCCGTCAACGACGATGTCATAACGGGCAATGAGGGTAGGGGCGTTGTCCAGGGTCAGCCTGAAATTGTGCTCTTCCACGACGACGTTTGGATTGATGCGGATGATCGCCGCTCTGGCGCTGTCGGTTTTCGCCACCCCGACATCGCCCGTGGCGTGGATCACTTGTCGTTGCAGGTTGGAAAGCGAAACGATGTCGTCGTCGACGATACCGAGAGTGCCAATCCCTGCGGCGGCGAGATATTCGAGCACCGGCGCTCCCAATCCGCCGGCGCCAATGACGAGCACCCGCGCCCGCTTCAGCCGCTGCTGGCCCGCGCCGCCGATCTCGGGCAGCACGATGTGGCGGGCGTAGCGTTCGAGCTCTTCATCGGTGAGGGCGGCTGTGATCATCGCCGGACCATATAACGGAGGAAAAAACTTGTCAGGCGTCAATGCATGCAGCTCAGAAATGCGCCATGGACGAAATTCAAATGGTCGGCCTGACCGTGCCGTGATCGACGGTCAGGAATTGCGCGCGTCCCTTGAGGCTGTCAAACAACGCGGCATCGGTCCCGGTCATGAAGGCCTGGC
This sequence comes from Mesorhizobium sp. M0145, assembly GCF_040322355.1. Taxonomy (NCBI): domain Bacteria; kingdom Pseudomonadati; phylum Pseudomonadota; class Alphaproteobacteria; order Hyphomicrobiales; family Phyllobacteriaceae; genus Mesorhizobium; species Mesorhizobium sp. M0145. The sequence goes on along the minus strand of NZ_JAMYTK010000006.1, from coordinate 104,492 downwards.
AGTTTAGTTCCTCCAGGATCGAGAACAAGGCCGCCCGTCGACCGCCGTCGAGATGGGCGGCGATCTCGTCGAGCAGCAGGATCGGTGTCATGCCCGACATCTCGCCGGTTAGCCGCGCATGCGACAAGACAATGCCGACCAGCAGCGCCTTCTGCTCGCCGGTCGAACAGAGCTCGGCCGGCATCGCCTTGGGCCGGTGGCGCACCACGAGGTCGGAACGGTGCGGGCCGTCGAGCGTGCGTCCGGCGGTGCGGTCGCGGTCGCGCCCCTGGGCAAGCGCACGACGGAACCGTTCCTCTACGTCGACGGCCGGCAAAATACCGAGTTCGCCTTCCAGTTCGCCAGAGATGCCGATGTCGGCTTGCGGAAACGGTCCGTCGCCGGGCAGCCGGTCGATCATGGCGGCGAGCAGGCGCACCAGTTCGGCACGCGCCGCGGCAATTGCCACGCCGGTCTCGGCCATTTGCATCTCGATCGCATCGAACCAGGCACCGTCGCGTGAACCGTCGGCGAGCAGTCTGTTGCGGCCGCGCATTGCCTTTTCGTAGTCAAGCGCGCGCTGGCCGTGGCCAGGATCGATCGCCAGCACCAGCCGGTCTAGGAAGCGCCGGCGGTCGGCAGCCGGCCCGGGGAACAGGCCGTCCATGGCCGGTGTCAGCCAGACCACGCGCAGCCATTCCAGCATGTCTTCGGCTGAGCGTGCCGTCGCGCCGTTGATCCGCACCCGCCGGCCGGCTTCGCCGTCGCTGCCCGATATTCCGGTACCGATCTCGACCTGGCCTTCCGGCCCGTCAAGCCGGGCATGCAGCGCAAAGCCACCGTCGCCGCCTTCGCGCGCCACCTCGGAATAGGGTGCGCGGCGCAGGCCGCGGCCCGGCGTGAGCAGCGAGATCGCTTCAAGCAGATTGGTCTTGCCGGCGCCATTGTCGCCGGAGAAAACCACAGCACCGGGATCAAGGTCGATTGCCAACGCCGCATAGTTGCGGAAATTCGTAAGTGTGAGCTTACTTATGTACGTCTGCTGCGGTTTTGCAGATCTGGTCACGACAGCAAGATGGCCCCGTTCGGGCCCTACACCCGCATCGGCATCAGCACGTAGAGCGCGGTCTCGTCGGCCATGTCGTGGATCAGCGTCGGGGAACCGGCATCCGCCAGCATGAACTTCGCCTCCGTGCCGGTCAGTTGCGCGGCAACGTCGAGCAGGTATTTGGCGTTGAAGCCGATTTCGATCGGATCGGACGAATAGTCGGCCGCCAGTTCCTCGGTGGCACTGCCCGAATCCGGGTTGTTGACCGCAAGCGTGACCTGCCCTTCGGCGATCGAAAGCTTCACCGCCCGGCCGCGTTCGGACGAAATGGTCGAAACGCGATCGACGGCAGCGGCGAAACTCTGGCGATCGATAATCAGCTTCTTGTCGTTGCCGGTCGGAATGACGCGCTGGTAGTCCGGGAAAGTGCCGTCGATCAGCTTGGAGGTCAAGATAACGCTGCCGATGGTGAAACGGATCTTGGTGTCGGACAACTCGGTGGTGACTGCAACATCGGGATCGTCGACCAGCTTTTGCAGCTCGCTGACCGTCTTTCGCGGGATTATGACGCCAGGCATGCCCTCAGAGCCTGCCGGCGCATCGATCTCGGCGCGCGCCAGCCGGTGGCCGTCGGTCGCGACAGAGCGCAGCTTCAGCTTGCCGCCGGCCTCGTGCGTGTGCAGATAAATGCCGTTCAGATAATAGCGCGTCTCCTCGGTCGAGATGGCGAACTGGGTCTTTTCAATGAGGCCCTTTAGTCCGACGGAATCGAGCCGGAAAATATGCGAGAACGACCCGGCTGAAAGCTCGGGAAAGTCGGACTGCGGCAGGCATTGCAGGCGGAAGCTCGAGCGCCCCGACGTCACCGTCATGGCGTTGCCGTCTTCGTCGGTCTTCAGCGCCACCTCCGCGCCGTCGGCAAGCTTGCGCACGATGTCGTAGAGCAGATGTGCCGGGACCGTCGTCGCCCCGCCACGTTCGACCTTTGCCGGCGTTGCTTCGGTCACCTCCAGGTCGAGGTCGGTCGCCTTCATTTCAAGGCTGGCCCCCTCGGCGCTGAGCAGCACGTTCGACAGGATCGGAATGGTATTGCGCCGCTCGACCACGCGGTGAACATGGTTGAGCGACTTCAGGAGATTTGACCGTTCCAGGATAACACGCATGACGAAACAGGCTCGCTTGAATGAATGAACGGGTCTCCGGCAAGCGGCGCCCCGCGAAAGGTCTGAACAGGCTCAGAATCTGCGTAAACTGACAGGAAAAACCCGGCAAACGCAAGCCCGCGCCACCGGTTCGGACCGGCTGCACGGGCTTTCTGGGGATAAAAAGGCCGGAGTCCGCGAGCCGGCGTTTTTCGGGCCGTCAGGCCTGGTCGTTGATCAGCCTTCTCAGCAATTCGAGTTCCTGCGCCAGTGTGTTGTCGGCACCGGAAAGATCCTCGATCTTGCGCACCGCATGCAGCACGGTCGTATGGTCACGACCGCCGAACCGCCGCCCGATCTCCGGCAGCGAGCGCGGCGTCATCACCTTCGACAGATACATGGCGACCTGCCGTGGCTTGACGATGGTGCGTGTGCGCCGGTTGGACAGAAGTTCGGTCTTCGACACGTTGTAGTGGCGCGCGACGATGCGCTGGATGTCCTCGATACGCACCCGCTTGGGTTCGCCCGAACGATAGATGTGGCCAAGGATCTCGTCGATGCGGTCGATGGTGATCTGCGGTTCGAAGGATTGGCGAAACAAAAGCTGGTTGAAGGCACCTTCGAGCTCGCGTCCGCTGCCGGTCACCGTGCGGGCGACGTGGTTGAGGATCTCTTCGGAAATATCGAGCGACGCATCGTCGAGCTTGGCGGTGGCAAGCCTGAGCTTGAGCATACCGATACGCATGGCGAAATCCGGGGCTGACATTTCCAGCGCGACGCCGCCGTTGAGGCGCGAGCGGACGCGTGGCTCCAGCGACTCCAATTCCGACGGCGGCCGGTCGGCAGCGACCACCACTTGCTTGGCGCTGTCGAGCAGCATGTTGATCAAATGGCAGAATTCGTGCTGGATCGACTTGCCCTGCAGGAACTGCATGTCGTCGATGATGAGGAGGTCGATGTCGCGCAGCTGTTCTTTCAGCGTCAGTGCGTTGTTGTCGCGGATCGCGGTGGCGAACCGCCACATGAAATACTCAGCCGTCAGATAGACGACCCGCGATTTCGGATTCTGCTTCAGCGATTCTGCGGCGATCGCCTGCAACAGGTGCGTTTTGCCCAGCCCGACCGTCGCGTGAAGAAAGAGCGGATTGAAACGCACCGCGCTCGACTGCGATTCCGCGACCGCCTTGGCGGCGGCAAAAGCCACTCGGTTCGATGGTCCTTCGATGAAGGAGGTGAAAGTATAGCGTGGATCGAGTGGCGAACCGAGAACATTGTGCCGGAACTCGGTTTCTGCCGGCATCCCCGGGCGGGGTACCGGGACCCGTTCGACCCTACTGGGGCTCGCCGTGCCCGCAGAGAGCGCGGTTTGCGTCTGCCTGGTCATCTTGCGCGCCGGGGCCACTTCTGGCTCGACGCTGTTGCGGCCCTGCCGTGTGGCGGTGCGAACCACGATCTCGATCTTGAGGATCTCCGGATCCTCGTGCTTCCACAACTCGGTGATGAGATCGAGATAGTGGCCGTTGATCCATGAACGCAGGAATGCGGTTGGCACTGAGATGCGGACAATGCCCTTAGAGGATTCAGCGACCTTCATGCGCCCGAACCAGCTCGAATAGACCTCGGTTCCCAGACGCGCCTTCAACTGGGCCTTGACCCGATCGAACTTCTGTTCAGCTTCATTGGAAGCCGCCATGTCGTTCCTTCCGATTAACGTTCCAGGAAATGGGAGGTCGCCTGTAAGCTCCCTTTCGATGCCGCCGCTCTGCATGATCGAGTTCCTTGTCTCTTGTACCTGTTTTCCGCCGGGGATGCGCCTCCTGCATCCATGTTTCCGGCGACCGTGTCTTCGCTGCGACACCATCGCCGCCGCCGGCTGATGAATCGCCTCGTTGTCGGTCCGGCGCCGAAGAGCCGATCCGCTTTGGTCATGTCAGGGCAACAAAATGCCGTCCGGCGAAAAACCGCCGGCGCACCGTCGACCTGCCATGTACAATTACGCCAGTCCCCTACCGTATCGAAAAGACAAACCAACCCCGTCCGCGGAGTTGAATCCGCGGTGTAAACTCTGCCAATTTGAGCTGGCCGGTTTCAGGCTGGTCAAGGGCCAAGGGCCCGTCCCTTCGATGGACAGACATTACCGAAATCGCTGTGGATAGGGCAAGGCCACCCCTAACGGATTTTTAAGGAATCTGACTAGAAAGGGACGTTTCGAACGCCATGCTGCAACAGTTGATTTTGACAAAGCCATTGTGATTCAAACCCTTTTCCGGCGAATGTGAAAAAGGCCACACAATGCGAAATTTTCTGAAATAATTCACTTGACAGCCAATTGCCGCCTATCGGCCACAGCCGATGTGAACAAGCTGTGGATCACCATCGGTAAGCCTCTGAAAAAAAACAGTAATCTGTGACGCTCGGAAATTTTCGTATTGGCGGTTTCGAAGGCTGCGAATATCAGCGGGCATGTATATGCCGGCAAAGCATTTCGAACTTTGAAATGCACCCGGAGCGCCATTTTGCGGGCTTTCTTTTAAGTACTTGCCGGCAAACGAAAAAAAACCCGGCGCGATTGGCCGGGTTTGAAGAAGCGCAGTTCAGGAAAAGGTATATTAGGCCGACAGCACCTTGACCCGTTGGGCCAACCGCGACACCTTGCGCGATGCCGTGTTCTTGTGCACCACGCCCTTGGTCGCGGCGCGCATCAATTCCGGCTCGGCCACCTTGAAGGCAGCCTGTGCGGCCGCCTTATCGCCAGCCGCGAGCGCCTCTTCGACCTGGCGGATGTAGGTCCGGACGCGGGAGCGGCGGTTCTTGTTGATCGCTGCGCGACGGGCGATCTTGCGCGTTGCCTTTTTGGCCGAGGAGGTATTGGCCATGGTGCCTCTCTTCTGATCTGGTGGGCGCTTGCGGGATACCGCAGGGCGCAAAAAACAAACGGGCAGCCACAGGGCCGCCTCGGTTGGTGCGGCTTATAGTTCAGCTTTTCCGGCGCGTCAACGCTGCAGCGCTTTCTTTTTGACCGGCGCCTTCGTCATCTCATCGGTTCGTGAAATTCGGCTTCCGCTTGCCGCTGAAGGCCGCCATGCCTTCCTTCTGGTCATCCAGCGCAAACAGCGAATGAAACAGCCGGCGCTCGAACCGCAGACCCTCGGTGAGCGTCGTCTCATAGGCGCGGTTGACGGCCTCCTTTGCCATCATCACCGACGGCAAGGAAAAACCAGCGATCTTGGACGCTGCCTTAAGCGCTTCCTCGATCAACTCGCCGGCTGGCACCACGCGCGAGACAAGGCCGGAACGCTCGGCCTCGGCTGCGTCCATCATTCGACCCGTCAGGCACATATCCATCGCCTTCGACTTGCCGACAAAGCGGGTCAGGCGCTGCGATCCGCCCATGCCGGGCATGACGCCCAGCGTGATCTCGGGTTGGCCAAATTTGGCGGTGTCGGCGGCGATGATGAAGTCGCACATCATCGCCAGTTCGCAGCCGCCCCCCAGCGCATAGCCCGCCACCGCCGCGATGATCGGCTTTCGTGCCCGCGTAAATTCTTCCCAACCGACGAAGAAATCCTGCAGATAGGCATCCACATAGGAGATGGACTGCATTTCCTTGATATCGGCACCTGCCGCGAAAGCCTTTTCCGAACCAGTGATGACCATGGCGCCGATGTCGGCATTGGCGCCCATGCTATTCACCGACGCGACCAGTTCCGCGAGCACTTGTGAATTCAGCGCGTTGAGCGCCTGCGGCCGGTTCAGCGTAATCAGCCCGACCTTGCCGCGGGTTTCGACGATGATGGTTTCATAGCCCATGCTTTGCTCCTCCTCGCTTCTGGTTCAAGCCTGACAGGCCCGGCAGTGGAAAGTCGAACGACCGCTTTGCACGATACGCTCGATGTGGCCGCCACAACCAGGCTTGGAGCAGGCTTCCCCATCGCGATCGTAAACCGCGAAGGAATGCTGGAAGTAGCCCAGCGATCCATCGGTCTGCATATAATCGCGCAACGACGAGCCGCCGGCGGCGATCGCATCGGCGACGACCGAGCGGATTGCTTCGGCCAGGCGTTCGCTCTGCTCTTTGGCTTTCTTGCCGGCTCTCGCGAGGGTGCCCGCTTCGCGCAGCGGCGACAGGCCGGCCCGCCAAAGCGCTTCCGAGACGTAGATATTGCCTAGCCCGGCAATCAGCCTCTGGTCCAGAAGTGCCGCTTTCAGCGGTGACTTGCGACCTTTCAGCAACGAAGCGAGCAGCGCGCCGTCCAGTGCGTTGCCTGTAGGCTCGACGCCTAATCCCGCCAGCATCGGATGCATGTCGGGCTCGCCTTCCGAAAACAGCATGAACCCGAAGCGGCGCGGGTCGTTGAAGATCACGCGAGAGCGGACGCCGGCAGGGGATGCGATGTCGAAGACGACGTGATCGTGAGCAGTGTTTTTCGAACGTTCGTGGTGGAACGCGCCGGGCGTTGCGCTCTCGTCGGCCGTTTCGATGCGAAACGAACCCGACATGCCGAGATGGCAGATCAGAACCGGGCCGTTGTCCATGTGCATTGTCAGATATTTGGCACGGCGGCCGAGCGCCGCAATCGTCTTGCCGGTCAGCCGCTCCGAAAATCTCTCGGGGAACGGAAACCGCAAATCCGGCCGGCGTGCCTCGACACCGACAATGCGGGCACCTTCAAGGGCCGGCTGCAGACCGCGCCTGACTGTCTCTACCTCCGGCAGCTCAGGCATGGCCACCTATCGTGGCATGGAAGGAGGTGCCGTGACGGCCGCGCGCCAGCCCGAGATGTTCGGCCACGGTTTCGCCGATGTCGGCAAATGTTGTCCTCAGTCCGATCTCTGCGCCTTTGAAACCCGGCCGTGTCCCGATAATCGGAATACGCTCGCGCGTGTGGTCGGTGCCGCGCCACGTCGGATCGTTGCCGTGATCGGCGGTCAAAATGAGCAGATCGCCTGGCCTCAGCCGTGCGAATGCCTCGGGCAGGCGCCGGTCGAAAGCTTCGAGTGCGGCGGCATACCCCGCAACGTCGCGCCGATGCCCGAACTCGGTGTCGAAGTCGACAAAGTTCGCGAAGACGAGGTCGCCGTCGCGGGCGTCTTCCATGGCACCAAGCGTTTTGTCGAACATCGCCATGTTGCCGGCAGCCTTGCGGACTTCCGAGATCCCCCGATGGGCGAAAATGTCGCCGATCTTGCCGATCGCGATAACCCGGCTGCCGCGCGCCGTCAGCCGGTCGAGCAGCGTCGGTTCCGGCGGCGGTACGGCATAGTCGCGACGATTATGCGTTCGCTCGAACGTGGCGGCGGTTTCACCGATAAACGGCCGCGCGATGACGCGGCCGATATTCAGCGGATCGACGAGCCTGCGCACCACTTTGCAGAACTCGTAAAGCCGTTCCAGGCCGAAATGAACCTCATGCGCGGCGATCTGCAGGACGGAGTCGATCGAGGTGTAGCAGATCGGCTTGCCGGTGCGGATATGGTCTTCGCCGAACCGTTCGATAATCTCGGTGCCCGGAGCATGGCAATTGCCGAGGATGCCAGGCACCTTCCCTTCACGCACCATTGCTTCGGTCAACTCGGCCGGAAAGGCGGGAATCTTGTCTGGGAAGTAACCCCAGTCGAAACGGACCGGCAGGCCGGCTATTTCCCAATGGCCCGATGGCGTGTCCTTGCCGCTCGAAACCTCTTGGGCCGCGCCGTGAAAGGCGGCGGCAAGCCGCGCACTGCCGGCATTCTCGAACCTGAAACCCGTCGCCGTTGCCGCGGCCTGGCCGAGGCCGAGCGCGAGCATGTTTGGTACAAGAAGGGGTCCGGCACGCAGGCCTTCGCGATCGGCGCGGCCTTCTGCGCAGGCCCGCGCGATGTGTGCGAACGTATTGGAGCCGGTGTCGCCATAACGTTCGGCATCGGCCGCGCCGCCGATGCCGAAGGAGTCGAGGACAAAAAGGAAGGCGCGTGCCATCGAAAGGTTCATCATTGCCTGTGTGTTGGCTCAGACATAGGGTTCCGCGCCGCCATTGGCAATTCGGAAACCCAAACAGCACGGCTTGGCGTGCTGGTCCCGGAGAGACGAATCGCGGCATGGTCGATCTGCGGATGGAAATGCGCGGCGCGGAGCTCGCATGAGGCTTGCCCTGACAGCATTCGCCGCCGTACTGGCTTTGCTGCCGGATGCGTCTTGCACAAATCTGGCGCGAGCCGATTGGCGCGATGTTATCGGAACGTTCCGTATCGGTATCGTCGCCGAACCGTTGCCGGTCCGAGGGACTATGTGCTGGCTGCAGCCATCGTGCGTCTAGTCTCGGCCCGCGGTCGCAAGCAATAGCAACAGACCGGTTAGCGGGCTTCAGGCGTCAGCAATCGCTGCACGGAATGGTCGGGCTCCTGCGCGGCCGCAGATAATAAGTTTCCGCCATCGATATCGAATTGAAGACCGAGCTCAACCCGAACCGGCTTTGGCCGTCCGCCGACCAGGTGATGATTGGCTTGTAGGCGAGATCGCTTTCGACCCGAATGAGGAACGTGCCTTTGATCTTGAGCGCGCTCGGGACCGTTGTGGTGGAATCCTTGACAGCGTCGACGCTAGAGACGCCATCGACCAGTTTGCGCGACCACACGACCAGGACTTTCGGCGTCGTCTCGTTGGTCACCTGTATCGCCGTGATAATGATCTTCGGTTTCGAGCGGTTGTAGGGCTGGAGCGTGGAACTGCCGATCGCCATGATGGCATCGACATCGGCCGCCTTGACGGTCTGCTGCTGCGTGACGAGGTCCGCTACCATGCTGCCGATGCGGCTGACCTTCTTGCTGGTCTCGATGGCTTGCGAGGCCTCCATTGTCATAAAGTACATGATCAACAGGACAGGCACGATGAGGGCAAACTCGACAGCCGCAATACCGCGGCGGTCCGAGCAAAGCCGGACTGCTCTTGTACAAATCCCTGCGATGCCCAGCTGTGCCCCCGCACGAATCATGGCTTTGCCCCTTTTCAAGCGACTACGTGGTTCAGTTGTCGAACGGCTCGTTCTGCCAAGTGATCGAAGCAAAATGCAGCGTTTTACCGTCCTTCAGGTTGGCCATCGATTTGGCCATGAAGTCGGTCATCACCGGCCATTTGTAAAAAACACGCAGCATGTTTCTCGACTCCGCCAGGCCAGGTGCGACGGTGAAGGTCTGTGTGCTCGTGCCCTTGGTCAGCACGACGTCGCCATCCTGGATCTTGAAACCGGCCAGCGCCGCATCGGCGAAGGTCGGATATTCGCGCAAGTCCACCAGCAATCCGGGACAGGTCTTGGCGACCATGATCTCCAATTTGGTGCAGATCATATCCCGCAGCTTGGTCCCGGACACATCGGCCGGTCTTAGTTGGCCGGTACGCAGTTGGCGCGCGATGTCGTCGGTTGCGTTTGCCATCACTTCCTGTGCGGCAAAAGAAATGCAGCTCTCCAGGATGGCGAAGACAAGAAGCGCGAAAGGAATTGCAAGCATGGCGAATTCGATCGCCGTGCTTCCGCGGCGGTCGCCCAAAAACCGTCTTGGAGAACCTGCTCGTCCTGCCTTGCTCATGTCCTCTGCCCGCCGATGCCGCTTCTGTATCGGTCCCACCCTTAGTCGGAACCGATTGAAGTCCGGTTGGAATGACCGTTAAATTCAACGGGAAGGCCTTAACCCGGCGATAACCGAAGCACGTTCTCGCCAAAGACGGAGACGTCGGCTACTAATGCGCGGCGCTCATTTCGGCTTCGGAGGCCTTCTCGGCATCGCTCTTATACGAGCTTTCGCAATATGGCGCGCAGGACATGGTCTGTACTTCGGAACGCCGATAGATGCGCACCGACGACGCTGCCTGGCGCACGACGGTTATTTGCTCATCGACGATCGGGTTGCCCTCCTGGTCGAGGACGACGAGATTGGTGACGCCAAATCCCTTGCCGGTCAGTACGATCGTCGATGCATCCTGCACGGAGGCGTCGGCGATCGCCGGATTGCCGACGACAATCGTATCGGCGGCGCGCGACAATTTGATGATCTTTGCCTGGTTCATCGTCACCTCGATGCCGGCGCCGGCCCTGGCTGGAAAGGCGAAAGCCGCTGCGGCAAAAAGCACGGCAACTGGAAATGATGATCTCGGCCCGGCCATTGAGGCGCCCCCTGGCAAACTGTTCAACGGAACATGAACGAGATTGGTGAACCAACCGTTAAGCGGCTGGAGTTCAGGACCAAGCCGGAACCGGCATTGGGCCTAGCCGGCACGGCTGGAACGTCTTTGCCGAATTGCGCCTCTTGCGCCTTTTGTCAGCCCGGGGGCCTAGCGGCGGGTATTTTAGTTCTGGGTTAACCACGCAATGTCGTCGAAGCGGGAAAGGAATCGGTAAGCCTGTTTATTAAGCCGATTGAAACAGCTTCTCCTTAGATTCGCAGTATCCGATCAGCCACCAAGAGAAGTTGACGGAAGTGCTGTAACAATTGGAGTAGGAGCTCGAATGTCTAACCTCATCGCACGTTTTGTGAAGGACGAATCCGGCGCGACCGCTATCGAATACGGTCTGATCGCCGCTCTTATCGCACTCGCCATCATGGTCGGCGCCGGCCAGCTCGGCAACTCGCTGAACGCCAAGTTCACCGCCATCTCCACTAAGGTGAACGGTAGCTGACCGTAACGGGTTCGGTTGTTCTGAAATAAGGGCCGCCGCACTGGCGGCCCTTATTTAGTCCTCGCATGATTTGAAATTTAGGCCTCATCAGTCGTTAATCGAATAGGATTAGGCTGGGGCTAGATGCAATTGGGTCATAGGCGCGCCGATGCTTGAAGCCGTGATCTTCGTCGTGTTTCCGTTCTGCATGCTTTTTGCCGCGATCTCCGACATGCTTTCGATGACGATCGCCAATCGCGTGCCGGTGTTGCTTGTGGTTGTCTTCGCCTTGGTTGCGCCTTTGACCGGCATGGACTGGGCCACCTATGGCTGGCATTTCGCCGCCGCCGGCCTGGTTCTCGCGGTGACGTTCGGCCTGTTCGCGCTGGGCGGCATGGGCGGCGGCGACGCCAAGCTTCTGGCTGCCACTGCCATGTGGATGGGACTGAACATCCATCTCATCGAATACCTCGTCGCCTCGACATTCATCGGCGGACTGCTGACGCTAGCCATCCTCGCCTATCGAAAATCGCCGCTTGCCGCCGTCACAAGCCACAATCCGTTCCTGCGCCATTTCGCCGATGAGGCGACCGGCGTTCCGTACGGCATCGCGCTTGGCATTGGCGGTCTGCTCACCTATTCCGACTCGCCATTGATGGTCTGGGCACTTACCAGGCTGGCGGGCTGAATTTCGCTTTACGCGGTTGGCGCCGAGCAGGCGAGTTGGCCACGTTTTCCTTCGGGCCGGGCTTGTCGGTCCAATTTATGTAAACGTTAAATTAATCACGATCGTAAGTATAACATTAACCTTGTTTTGACGATTGCCGCTGCAAAGTCCCGCTTGGCTACGTGGTTTGCCAAGGCGAGGTTCGGACAGATGCCAGCATCCCGATTGATTATTCTGAGCGTGGCGATAGCCGCGGCCGGTGGTGCAGGCTATGTCGCGAAGAACATGGTCGTGGCTCCGCCGCCTCCGGTTGTCGATTCCGGTCCTCAGGCGCCGGCGATCGCGCTGCAGGATGTGCTTGTTCTTTCCGGCGACGTTCCGATGGGCAGTCCGCTTGAAAACAACATTTCCTGGGAGTCATGGCCGTCCGCCGGCATCAACGCAAATTTCATCACCCGCGCCGCCGAGCCTGAAGCGCTGGACAAGCTGAAGGGCGCCGTCGCTCGCGTGGCGCTCTACGCCGGCGAGCCGCTGCGGCGCTCGAAGCTGATCGGTGAAGGGCAAAGCTTCATGTCGTCGATCCTGCCCTCCGGCATGCGGGCCGTTGCCACAAGCATCTCGGCCGACACCTCGGCCGGTGGCTTTATTCTTCCCAACGATTTCGTCGACGTCATCATGACCCGCAGAGCCGATCCCGCCAATGGCGGTGGTCCGGGCTTCACGACCGAAACTATCCTGAAGAACATTCGCGTCCTGGCGATCGACCAGACCATTCAGGAGGACGAGGAAGGTAAGAAGACCAGGGTTGGCCAGACCGCCACCCTGGAACTGACGCCGCAGCAGTCCGAGATCATCACCGTCGCACAGCAGATGGCGGATCGCCTGACATTGGCGCTACGCTCGATCAAGGACAGTCAGGACAAGAATGTGGGCGAAGCCGATTACCTGGTTTCCGGCAATGGCCGGCGCGGAACCGTGCGGTTGATCAAGTCGGGCGAAGTTTCCGAAGTGGGGGCGAGGAAATGAGGCTAAAAACCAAATTGCCGGTCACGCTGGCTGCGGCGATCGGCCTGCTTTTCCTTGGAACGAATGCATATGGCGTTCTCTGTGCCAGCGCAGCAGGCGACAACGCCAGGGTGACGGCTTCGACCGCCACCCAGCGGGTCAAGCTCGGACTGAACAAGTCGGTGGTCATCGACCTCCCGAGCGATGCCTACGACATTCTCGTCGCCAACCCCGCTGTAGCCGACGCGGTGACCCGCACCGCCAGGCGCATCTATCTGTTTGGAAAGGCGGTCGGCGAGACCAATATCTTCGTCTTTGGCCCGAATGGCGAGCAGATCGTCAGCCTTGACCTAGCGGTCGAACGTGACGTCGCCGGGCTGGAGGATTATATCAAGCGCTTCATCCCGTCATCGGAGGTCAAGGTCGAGTTGCTGAACGACAACGTCGTTCTGACCGGAACCGTGGACACTCCTCTGGACGCCAAGCGCGCGGCCGATCTGGCAACCATTTTCGTGTCCGGCGGCGAGGCGACCACGGGTCAATATTCGCAGACCGCTGCCGGCGGTTCGGCTGAAGCCGGCGTCGCGATCGATAACCCAGATGCCGAGCGCCGCGTCAGCAAGATCGTCAACCTGCTGCAGATCATCGGCGACGACCAGGTGACGCTGAAGGTAACGGTCGCGGAAGTCAGCCGCTCGGTGATGAAGCAGCTCGGCGTCAACATGGTGGGCAACGGCAGCAGCAACGGCATCAGCTGGGGCGCGGTAAGCGACAATTTCACTGGTTTGGGCAAGTCGCTGTCGAACTCGGGCCTCTCTATCGGGAGCTCGACGCTGCAGGCCTACATCAATGCCATGGAACAGTCCGGTGTCATGAAAACCCTCGCCGAACCAACATTGACGGCCGTATCCGGCGAGAAGGCGACCTTCAAGGTTGGCGGCGAATACAACATGGTGACCAGCGTTTCCCAAGCCGTATCAAACGATAACCAGACCGGTCTGAAGACGTATTCGGTCGAGAAGATCGAATACGGCATTGGCCTGGAATTCCAGCCGGTGGTGCTGTCTCCCGGCCGTATCAGCCTGAAAGTCAGAACCTCGGTTTCCGAGCCGACAACGGAGGGGTCTGTGTCTTTGTCCGAAGGCGTAACAAGCCCGGGCATGAATGCCCTGTCGCTCCGCAAGCGCTTGGCCGACACAACAGTGGAACTGCCTTCGGGCGGCTCGATGATGATTGCCGGCCTTGTCCGCGATGATCTCAGGCAAGCCGTCAACGGCTTACCTGGTCTGACAAAGATTCCAGTGCTTGGCGCGCTGTTCCGCAGCAGGGATTTCGTTCGCAACGAGACCGAGCTCGTCATCATCATTACGCCCTATCTGGTGAAGCCGGTGGCGCGCAACGATCTTGCCAAGCCGGATAACAATTTCAACGCCGCCAGCGATGGCGCCGGCATCTTCCTTGGCCGCGTCAACCGTGTCTACGGCACCATGCAGACCGACAAGCCCAACGGCCGTTACCACGGCGTTGTCGGCTTTATCTACAAGTAAGCGGGGAAGCGGTCATGTCTAAGGCAGCATCGAAGGCACGGGCGATCACCGCGACGCGGTCGGTCCATTCGCGAATCTGGCGGCCGGCCGTTCCCATTATGGCGATCGCGGTGGCGGCATTGCTGGCCGGCTGCGCCAATCGCGACAGCGTCACGGTGGGTGCCATACCGGACGATTATCGCACCACCCATCCGATCGTCATAGCCGAGAAGATACAGAAGATCGACCTTCCGGTCGGCGCCGGCGACCGTGGCATGACCAGATCCCAGCGTGACACGCTCCTGGGCTTCCTGGACGGATACGACAGGAGCGCGGCTCCGGTGCTGACGATCGAGATTCCGAGCGGCTCAGCCAACGAAATCGCAGCGGCCGTGGCCGGCCGCGATTTCGCCAGGCTGGCCATAGCCAGCGGCATCAGCCGGAAGCGGATCGCCATGCGGTCCTATCAGTCTGTTTCGGCCGAAGCGTCCGCACCGATCCGTGTTGCCTACGTCTCGGTGAAGGCTCAGACGGATAAATGCGGGCGCTGGCCCGAAGACCTGCTGCAGACTTCGGAAAACAAGCACTATGCCGATTTCGGCTGTTCGTATCAGAACAACCTGGCTGCCCAGATGGCCAATCCGTCCGATTTGATCGGGCCACGCAAGCCGACCCCGATCGACGCGGAAAATCGCGGCGCGGTGATCGACGTCTATCGTGACAGAGGTATTTCGGACGAATTCCTCGGCAATTCGGAAGTCGAATATTAACGAGTGTTGAGGCTCAACAAACCCTAAGCCGCGCAAGTCACGGAAAGTGATGACAATGAGCAATCTTGCCTATGACACAGAGGTACCGGGCGGCGAAACCTCGGAGCAGGATATTGCCGCGATGCAGGCGTTGCGGCCGATCCCGCGCATTTCGATCCAGGCATTTTGCGAGACCGAAGGCGTAGCCAATCCGGTCGAGCGCGCCGGCGAGGATCGCCGCATGGCCAAGGCCCATCTGAAGGTGCATATGGGGGGCATCCCTACCGCTATCGAATTCTATCAGTCGGCGCCGACACCGAACCTGATCCTGCTTGAATCGCGCAGCGAGCCGAAGCTATTGCTTGAACAACTCGCCCAGCTCTCCGAGCATTGTGACCCGACCTCCAAGGTGGTGGTTGTCGGCCACTACAACGATGTCGGCCTGTACCGCGAACTCATTCGTTCGGGCATTTCCGAGTATGTCATCGCGCCCGTATCGATGGCCGACATCGTCAGCGTGGTGTCTTCGATCTTCGTTGATCCGGAAGCGGAGCCGATCGGCCGCTCGATTGCCTTCATCGGCGCCAAAGGCGGCGTCGGCTCCTCGACCATAGCCCATAATGTGGCCTGGGCCATGTCGTCCCTTTTCAAATCCGAAGTGGTTGTCGCCGATCTCGACCTCGCCTTCGGAACGGCCAATATCAATTTCGACCAGGATCCGGCGCAAGGCATTGCCGAGGCAGTCTTCTCGCCGGAACGCGTCGACGAGGTCTATCTCGACCGGCTGCTCGCCCAATGCGCCGAGCACCTGTCGCTGCTTGCGGCCCCTTCGACCCTGGAGCGGGTCTACGATTTCGATCCCGACGCCTTCACCCAGCTTATCGACATAGCCCAGCGTAGCGCGCCGCTCCTCGTGCTCGATGTTCCCCACGTGTGGGCCGGCTGGACCAAGAACACGCTGGTCAAGGCCGACGAGATCGTCATCACGGCGACGCCCGAACTGGCCAATCTGCGCAACACGAAGAACCTGGTCGACATGCTGAAGCGGCTTCGTCCGAACGATCCCGCGCCAAAGCTTGTGATCAACCAGGCCGGTGTGCCGAAACGTCCTGAGATTACGCCGTCCGACTTCTCCGAATCGCTCGGCCTTTCGCCGATGTCGGTCATCCCGTTCGAGCCGCTTTTGTTCGGAAATGCTGCCAACAACGGACGTATGCTCGGTGAGATGGATGCCAAGAATCCGGTTGTCGCCACGATCAACGAGATCGCCCATGTGCTGACAGGGCGCAGCGAAATCAAGGTGAAGAAAAAGGCTGGCCTCGGCAATCTGATCGGCAAGCTTTCGCGCAACAAGAAGTGATGCCTCAGCGGTGGAATTGGTAAGCGATCATGTTTGGTAAAAGAGGCAGCGACGACGGCAACCGGACCATTCCGGAATTCCGTCAGCCAGCACCCGCACCTGCTGCGCCGGCGGCCGCAAACCCTGTGGAAGCGGCTGTAACTGCCAGGTCGGCGGCGCTGCCGCCATCCGGCGCGCCTGCCGCGCCGGCGGTTCGCCGTGCGGTCGAGCCGCCGCCATTGGCCCCGGAGCCGAAAAGTATCCAGCGCCAAAAGAGCGAAACCTACTACGACACCAAAAGCCAGGTCTTCGCCGCACTCATCGATACGATAGATCTGTCGCAGCTCGCCAAACTCGATCCCGAAAGCGCGCGCGAGGAAATCCGCGACATTGTCAACGACATCATCGCGATCAAGAATTTCGCGATGTCCATCGCCGAGCAGGAAGAGCTTCTCGAGGATATCTGCAACGACGTTTTAGGCTACGGGCCGCTGGAGCCACTGCTTGCCCGCGACGATATTGCCGACATCATGGTCAATGGCTCCAAGAACGTCTACATCGAAGTCAACGGCAAGGTCGAGCAGACCGGCATCCGTTTCCGCGACAACCAGCAGCTCCTCAACATCTGCCAGCGTATCGTCAGCCAGGTTGGCCGCCGCGTCGATGAATCAAGCCCGATCTGCGATGCGCGTCTTCCTGATGGCTCCCGTGTCAACGTCATCGCACCGCCCCTGGCTATCGACGGCACCGCACTTACCATCCGCAAGTTCAAGAAGGACAAGCTAACGCTCGACCAGCTGGTCAAGTTCGGCTCGATTTCTCCGCAAGGGGCCGAGATTCTCAAGATCATCGGGCGTGTCCGCTGCAATATTGTCATCTCGGGCGGTACCGGCTCAGGCAAGACGACGCTGCTCAATTGCCTGACCAACTATATCGACCGCGAAGAACGCGTCATCACCTGCGAGGACTCAGCTGAGCTGCAATTGCAGCAGCCGCATGTGGTGCGTCTCGAAACCCGTCCGCCCAACCTCGAAGGCGAGGGCGAAGTGACCATGCGCGACCTGGTCAAGAACTGTCTGCGCATGCGCCCCGAACGTATTATCGTCGGCGAAGTGCGCGGACCCGAAGTGTTCGACCTGCTGCAGGCGATGAACACCGGCCATGACGGCTCGATGGGAACGATCCATTCGAACAGCCCGCGCGAATGCCTCAACCGTATAGAGTCGATGATCGCCATGGGCGGCTACACGCTGCCGCAAAAAACCGTGCGCGAAATCGTCGTCGGCTCCGTCGACGTAATCATACAGGCTGCACGCCTGCGCGACGGATCGCGGCGTATCACCCACATCACCGAGGTGATCGGCATGGAAGGCGACGTCATCATCACCCAGGACATCGTTCTCTATAACATCAAGGGCGAGGACGCGAACGGCAGGCTGCTGGGCGAGCACGTGTCGACTGGCATCGGCCGTCCGCATTTCTGGGAGCGCGCCCGCTACTACGGTGAGGAGCAGCGCCTCGCGGTTGCGCTCGAGGCGATGGAGAAACGCGCTGATTGATCCGTCTGGAAGCGTGGGGGCCAGGGTCGATGTTCGGAATTGACGGCACCGTATTGGCATTCGTCGTGCTCGCCGGCTTCAGCGCCGGCGCTGTGGCCTATGCTTTCCTGTTCAACCGGATCAGCACCGAGAAGCAGGTCGGCAAGCGGCTTGAATCGATCAAGACCGCCGAGACGGATCGTTCCGTCGTCAAGGCGTCGCGCGATCGCGTGGCGGAAGCGGCCAAGCGTCGCAAGTCCGTCCAGGATTCGCTGAAGGATCTCGATCAAAAGCAAAAGTCCAATCAGAGCCTGGTCAAGAAACCACCGCTGAAGATCCAAATCCGTCAGGCCGGCATGAAGATCTCGCTTGAGCGCTTCTATGTCTACTCGGCGGTCTGCGGCGTCGTCTTGACGGCTCTTGTCTATTTCATCGGCGCACCGTTGCTGGTTTTGCCGGCTGCGCTGCTGGTCGGCGTCTTGGGTCTGCCCCGCTGGTTCGTCTCGTTTCGCCGCGCGCACCGCGTCAAGGCGTTCCTCAACGAATTTCCGAACGCGCTCGATATCATTGTGCGTGCGGTAAAATCCGGCCTGCCGCTGAACGATGCCGTGCGCCTGATCGCCAACGAATCCCCCGAGCCGGTCAAGACCGAGTTCCGCCGCATCGTCGATTCGCAGCAAATGGGTTTGTCGATCCCCGACGCGGCCATGCGCATGCCAGAAACGATGCCGTGCACCGAGGCGAGCTTCTTCGGCATCGTCATCCAGATCCAGTCTCAGGCCGGCGGCAATCTTTCCGAAGCGCTGGGCAATCTTTCGCGCGTGCTTCGCGACCGCAAGAAAATGAAAGCCAAGGTCCAGGCATTGTCCATGGAAGCCAAGGCATCCGCCGTGATCATCGGCGCGTTGCCTTTCGTCGTCGCCTTTCTCGTCTATTTGACGAGCCCGAACTACATCATGCCCCTCTTCATCACCAGCACCGGCCATCTGATCCTCGGTTGTTCCGGCATCTGGATGTCGATGGGCGTCCTGGTAATGCGCAAGATGATGAATTTCGAAGTCTAGGACTCGCGTATGACCGATCACGTCATCAGAACTCTCACCGACCCGTCCCTGCTGATCGCACTGCTGGTCGGTATCGCGGTGTTTGCGACCGTCTTCACGCTGCTGCCCGCTTTTGGCGGGAACCAGCTCAAGGCGCGCATGAAATCCGTAGCGCTGGAGCGCGATGAGCTGCGCGCCAAGCAGCGCGCGCGGCTGGCAGTCGAAGCCGACCGCCGCCGCAAGGGCCTGCGCGAAGAACAGTCGGTCGGCATGCGCAATATTGTCGATCGCCTGGATCTCAGGCGTGCGCTGGCGGATGAAGGTACCTTGCAGAAATTGAAAGTGGCGGGTTTTCGCGGGCAAAATCCGCTGACGCGCTTCCTTTTCTTCCGTCTCGTCCTGCCCTTCATCGGCTTTGCATTGGCGGCGGTGTATCTGTTCGTGCTCGGCGGATTGCCCGAGCAGCCGCTTTTCGTGAAGCTGTTCGTGTGCATCGTGGTAGCCTATGCGGGATTCTACGCGCCCGTGCTCTACGTCAACAACCGCGCTACCAAGCGCAAGCAATCGATTCAGATGGCGTGGCCGGACGCGCTCGACCTGTTGCTGATATGCGTCGAGTCCGGCATGTCGGTGGAAGCGGCGCTTCGCAAGGTCGCCGATGAGATCGGCGCGCAATCGGTGGCATTGGCGGAAGAATTCATCCTGACAAACGCCGAGCTTTCCTATCTGCAGGAGCGCAAGCAGGCCTACGAGAACCTTGCAAGCCGAACTGGCCTGGAATCCGTCAGGTCGGTGTCCCAGGCGTTGGTTCAGGCCGAGCGCTACGGCACGCCCGTGGCGCATGCGTTGCGGGTGCTTGCCAGTGAGAGCCGCGACATGCGCATGAATGCCGCCGAGAAGAAGGCGGCCGCGCTGCCGCCGAAGCTCACCGTGCCGATGATCCTGTTCTTCCTGCCGGTGCTGTTCGCCATTATTCTGGGTCCCGCCGGCATCCAGGTGAGCCAGCGCGGCATCTTTGGCGACCAGCCGAAATCCAGCAGCGAGTAGCGCCAGCGGCGTTGCCAGAAACGCTGATACGATTCAGAGCCACGCTGCCGGTGCAGCGCGGCTCTTTGCGTTAGACATGTTGCGGAATTCGCGCGCCGGTTCGGCGCTCGAAGCGGTCAGTTGGTGGCGGGCTTTGCCTTGTCCTGGTCCTTGAGCTGGCTCCAGGCATTCTGCTGCGCCAGCATCTGGCGAAGGTAAGCGACGTTAGCCTGCGCCTGATCCTGCGACAGCTCTTGCGAGGCGATCTTCTCGGCCTCGTCGAAACGGCCTTGCAGACCGACGACCAGCGCAAGGTTCTGGCGGACGCGGCTATCTGCATTCGGCTGCTGGGCGGCTGAGCGCATATAGGTTTCGGCCGTGCGCAAATCACCTTCCAGCACGTACGACATGCCGAGATTGGAAAGGATCGACGGTTCGTTTGGCCTGAGATCCAACGCCTTGCGATAGCCTTGGCGCGCCTCGTCCTTTTGGCCGAGCTGGTCGAGAATGGCAGCTTCCGCCGACACCAGTTTCCAATCAGGATATTCAGGGGTCTGCGCGCGGCGCACGGCATCGAGAGCCGGTTCGAACTGTCCGTTGGCGGCAAGCGCCTTGCCATAGGCGGCGAGCACGTCGCGGTCCTTCGGCAGGGCGATCGCCAGCTTGCGCATCACCGCAAGCGATTGGTCTGCGTCGCCGTCCATCTGCAGCGCCGCGGCATAATTTGTCGCGATCCGCTTGTCGCTGGGGTTTTTCGAATAGGACTGGCCAAGCGCCATCGTAGCGTTGTGCAGTTCGCCCGCCGACATTGTTTCCAGCGGCTTGCCGCTTGGACGAGAAATCGAGCCAGTCGTCAATTTGCTGGTTCCGCAGCCAGCGACGCCTGCGGCAAGCGCCATCATCAACGCCGTGCTGATCAGCCTATTTGCGCTGGCGTTCATCCTGCGGTTGGTCGGCATCGGCACCAGGGCTCCGTTCATGCGCGTGACCATTTGCGAGGTCATCTTTCCTCCCGCAGAAATATTCTGTTAACCCTAACGGAGAGTTAAGAAACGTCGACTCGGAAGCCGGAGGCCAGCGAATGCCTGTCGAACTCGTCGAGAAAGAATTGAGCAATGCGCTGCCGGTCCATCTGGTGGCGAAGGATGCTCTGGCGGCGTCGGGCCTTGCGCCATCCTCGGTCGCCTGGGCCAAGGCCAACGGCTTTTCCGGCGAGGCCGGCAGGACGCTCATCGTGCCTGGCGACAACGGCGCGATTGCCGGAGCCCTGTTCGGCACCGGTGATGGCGAGGGCGCACTGGCCATCGGCGCACTAGCGAGAGCCTTGCCCGAAGGCGAGTGGCATTTTGCGTCCGCACCGGCCAAGCCGGAGCTTACGGCACTCGCCGTGGCGCTCGGCGGCTATGTCTTCACCCGCTACGGCAAGAAGCCAGGCAAGACGCTTCGCCTCGCGCTGCCGGCAGGCACCGACGCCGCCCGCATCCGCCGCCTCGCCGATGGCATTTTCCTGGCGCGCGATCTGGTTAACACGCCGACCAGCGATATGGGCCCCGGGCAGTTGGAGAAGGCCGCCCGGACCTTGGCCGCGACGCACAAGGCCGAAATATCGGTGACCAAAGGCGACGATCTTCTTACCGCCAACTTTCCGATGATCCACGCCGTCGGTCGGGCTTCTGCCGACGCGCCACGCCTGATCGACATGATTTGGGGGCCGAACAATGCCCCCAAGATAACGCTGGTCGGCAAGGGCGTCTGCTTCGATACAGGCGGTCTCGACATCAAGCCGTCCTCGGGCATGCTTTTGATGAAGAAGGACATGGGTGGCGCTGCCAACGTGCTGGGTCTCGCTTCCATGATCATGGCCACCGGGTTGAAGGTTCGGCTGCGCGTGCTCATCCCGGCTGTCGAGAATTCGATAGCCGGCAATGCCTTCCGGCCAGGCGACGTGCTGGTGAGCCGCAAGGGCATCACCGTCGAAATCGGCAACACCGACGCCGAAGGGCGGCTGGTGCTCGCCGATGCCCTGGCCTTGGCCGATGACGAAGAGCCGCAGATGCTGGTCGATATGGCGACGCTGACAGGCGCTGCCCGTGTTGCGCTCGGTCCCGACCTGCCGCCGTTCTACACCGGTGACGAGGCGCTTGCATCCGAGCTGGCGGACGCCTCCGTTGCGGTCGAGGATCCGCTATGGCGCATGCCGTTGTGGAAGCCCTATGACGCCAAGCTGGCGTCGAAGGTGGCCAACATCAACAACGTCACGTCGGACGGTTTCGCCGGCTCGATCACCGCGGCGCTTTTCCTGAAGCGCTTCGTCGAAAAGACCGCCGGCTGGGCGCATGTCGACATCTTCGCCTGGAACCCGTTCGACCGCCCGCACGGCCTTGCGGGTGGCGAAGCGCAAGGCATCCGGGCGCTGGAGCAGGTCATTTCGAACCGCTACGGCTGATTCTAGGACATAGCCGACGAAGGTATTGACTGAAACGGAACCGAAACAATTTTCCGACATGCTGGACGGATGTCGATTATCATGCGTCCAAGCCAAGCGTTGCGACTATGGCAACAGGTGGTGCTGTCGGAGGTGCGCGACGACGCGCCCGATCTCACCATGCGCCAGACGGCGATCCTGTTCACCATCTATCTCGATCCGCCGCCACACACGGTGCGGGGGTTAGCCGCCCGCCTCAACGTCACCAAGCCGGTGATCACCCGTGCGCTCGATACGATGGGGGCGCTGAAACTGGTGTCGCGCCATCGCGACGAGCTCGACAAGCGCAACGTGCTGGTCAGGCGTACAGTCGAAGGCGCGCTCTTTGTCGAGCGCTTTGGCGATGTTATCATTGCCAGAGCCCAAGAGTTGCCCATTTGAACGAGTTGCCGATTTGACCGCCAGCGATGCCCGCCTCCATGCCTTCCGCTCCGATCTCGCCGACGCCAGGCTGAAAGGCGAGGTTTCCGCCGACCGTTTCGTCGCCGGCCGGCCGGCTCGCATATCAGCCTCCGTGGCCGATGTCCGCAAGGCTCCGCGCCCGGATGCCGGCGTCGATACCCAGCTTCTGTTCGGCGAAGACGTCCTCGTCTTCGAGGACGTTGAGGGCTGGGCCTGGATACAGGCCGAGCGCGACGGCTATGTCGGCTATGTCGCCGACACTGTGCTGGGCGGTCGGGACCATGCGCCCACGCATGTTGTCTCGGTGCCGCGCACTTTCCTCTATCCGGGACCGGATTTGCGGTTCCCGATCAGCGGGCAACTCTCGATGGGATCGGCGGTAACAGTGAAAGGCGCGGCTGAAACACGCCGCACGTACTATGCTCTGCTGCCATCCGGCGAGGCGGTCATATCTGACCATCTCAGGCCTGTCGCCGAGGTTGCCCCCGACTACGTCGCGGTCGCCGAGGCGTTTCTCGGCACGCCCTATCTGTGGGGCGGCGTTTCCGGCTTCGGCATCGATTGTTCCGGTCTCGTGCAACTTGCAATGCACATGGCTGGCAGGCAAGTGCTGCGCGACACCGACATGCAGGCGGCGACCGTCGGCGAGCCGCTCGAACCCGGGCCGGATTTTGCCGGGTTGCGGCGCGGCGACCTGGTCTTCTGGAAAGGCCACGTCGCGATCATGACGGATCCGGAGACCATGATCCACGCCAACGGCCACACCATGCTGGTGTCGCGTGAAGGACTGGGGGAGGCGGTCGCCCGTATCGGCTATCTCTATGGCGGACCGACCGGGTTTCGCCGGCCGTAACGCGAATCGATCACCTTTTGTTCTGATTCTGCTTGGCGATTGCGCGTCGCCGCGCTACCTCTGGCGCGTGACAGAGCAGCCGCGCCTTGCCCAACAGAATGCCGCCGTCGTCCTGCCCCAGCCATTCGTCAAATGGTTTGCGGAAAAGGGCTGGTCGCCGCGCGCCCACCAGATCGATTTGCTGGCCAAAGCCCAGGGTGGGCAGTCGGTATTGCTGATCGCCCCGACCGGCGCCGGCAAGACGCTGGCCGGGTTCTTGCCATCGCTGACCGAACTGGCCGGCCGACCGAGGAGAAGGCCGGGGCAGGCGCATCGAGGCATCCACACACTCTACATCTCGCCGCTGAAGGCGCTGGCCGTCGACATCGAGCGCAATCTCGGCAAACCCGTCGAAGAAATCGGGCTGCCGGTCACCGTCGAGACGCGCACCGGCGACACGCCCGCACACAAGCGCCAGCGGCAGAAGCTGGCGCCGCCCGACATTCTCCTGACCACGCCCGAGCAATTGGCGCTGCTGATTGCCGCGCCCGATGCCAGGCGCTTCTTCGAGGACCTGCGCTATGTCGTGCTCGACGAATTGCATTCGCTGGTGACCTCGAAGCGCGGGCATCTCCTGTCGCTCGGGCTGGCCCGGCTGCGCTCGTTTATGCCCGCCCTGCAGACGATAGGCCTGTCGGCGACGGTCGCCGAGCCTGACGAATTGCGGCGCTGGCTGGTCAGCCAGAATCCACCGGGGCCGATGGCCGAACTGATCGTCGTCACTGGCGGCGCCAAGCCCGACATCTCCATTCTCGATTCGGAGGAGCGCGTGCCGTGGGCGGGACATTCGGCCCGCTACGCAACGCCGGAAATCTACAACGAGATCAAGCGCCACAAGACAACCCTGCTGTTCGTCAACACGCGCAGCCAGGCGGAGTTGCTGTTCCAGGAGTTGTGGCGGGTCAACGAGGAGACCTTGCCGATCGCGCTGCATCACGGCTCGCTCGACGTCGCGCAGCGCCGGCGTGTCGAAAAGGCAATGGGCGAGAACGCCCTGCGCGCCATCGTCGCCACGTCGACGCTCGACCTCGGCATCGACTGGGGCGATGTCGACCTGGTCGTCCATGTCGGCGCGCCGAAAGGTGCCAGCCGGCTGGCGCAGCGCATCGGCCGTGCCAACCACCGTATGGACGAGCCGTCCAAGGCGATCCTGATACCGGCCAACCGCTTCGAGGTGCTGGAATGCAGGGCGGCGCTCGACGCCAATTATCTCGGTGCCCAGGATACGCCGCCGCTGGTCGATGGCGGGCTCGACGTCCTGGCGCAGCACGTGCTGGGCTGTGCCTGCGGTGCGCCGTTCCATGCCGATGCGCTGTTCGAGGAGGTGCGGACGGCAGCACCCTATGCCGATCTCGATCGCCCGACATTCGATCGCGTCATCGATTTCGTCGCCACTGGCGGCTATGCGCTAAAGAACTACGAGCGCTATGCCCGCATCCGGTTGAACAAGGACGGACTGTGGCGGGTCTCAAATCCTCGCGTCGCCCAGCAATACCGGCTCAACGTCGGCACCATCATCGAAGTGCCGGCGCTCAACGTCCGCTACGTCCAGGCCGGCAGCAGAGGCGCGGCTTCGCGTGGCGGCCGGGTTCTGGGCAAGATCGAGGAGGCGTTCCTCGAAACGCTGACGCATGGCGACACCTTCATGTTCGCCGGCAAGGTGCTGCGCTTCGAAGGTATCCGCGAGAATGAGTGCTTTGTCTCGAATGCACCCGGCAGCGACGCCAAGGTGCCGTATTACGGTGGTGGCAAATTCCCGCTTTCGACGTACCTGGCCGAACAGGTCCGCGCCATGCTGGACGATCCGCAGCGCTGGAAGAAGCTGCCGGAGCAGGTCGCCGACTGGCTACGCTTCCAGGCCGACAAGTCGGTGCTGCCGAAACGCGACGATCTGCTGATCGAGACCTTTTCGCGCGGCAACCGCCACTATCTGGTGGCCTATCCGTTCGAGGGCAGGCTGGCGCACCAGACGCTCGGCATGCTGCTCACCCGCCGCCTCGACAGGGGGGGAGCCAAGCCGCTCGGCTTCGTCGCCACCGACTATGCGCTTGCCATATGGTCGCTGGCCGATATGGGCCATATGTTCAGGGCGAAGAAACCGTCGCTGGCTGCGCTATTCGATCAGGACATGCTGGGCGACGACCTCGAAGCCTGGCTCGCCGGCAGTTGGTTGTTGAAGCGCACCTTTCGCAATTGCGCGCTGATCTCGGGATTGATCGAGAAACGCCACCCGGGGCAGGAGAAGAGCGGCCGCCAGGTAACCGTGTCGACGGATCTCATCTACGACGTGCTGCGCAGCCACGAGCCCGACCATATCCTTTTGCAGGCGACGCGTGCCGATGCCGCGACCGGTCTCTTGGATGTCAGCAGACTTGCCGAGATGCTCTCGCGCGTCCAAGGTCGAATCATGCATAAGAACCTCGAGCAGATATCGCCGCTCGCCGTGCCGATCATGCTCGAGATCGGCAAAATGCCGGTGCACGGCGAGGCCGATGACACGCTGCTGATGGATGCAGCCACGCTGGTCGAGGAGGCCATGGGGACGAAATGACTGTCGCGCTGGCCATGGCTGCGCCTCTGGCGGATGCGGGCGCTGTCCGTATCGCCGGCGAACGCGCGATCTGCGACCGTCGCGGCGTGCTCTATTTTCCCGAATTCCGGCTTCTGACCGTATCCGACCTGCATCTGGAAAAAGGCTCATCACTGGCCAGGCGCGGCACGCTGGTCCCACCTTACGACACCGGTGCGACGTTGCTCCGGCTACAGGCGGTGATCGCCGATTATCAGCCTGCGATCGTTATCAGCCTGGGCGACAGTTTTCACGATGGCGGCGGCGCCGCACGTATGCACGCGAGCTTTCGCCAAAGGCTGGAAGGGCTGATGGTCGGGCGCGACTGGTTCTGGGTCGCCGGCAATCATGATCCAGAAGCGCCGGCCGACTTGCCAGGCGAGACCGTGCGCGAGCTGGCCATAGGCTCGCTACTCTTCCGGCACGAGCCTTCGGCGGTGAGAGTGGAAGGCGAGATATCAGGCCACCTGCATCCTTGCGCCCGCATCGTGCAGCAAGGCCGTTCGGTGCGGCGTCGTTGCTTTGCCGGCGATGGCGGCCGCATGATCATGCCGGCTTTCGGCGCCTATACCGGCTCGCTCAACGTGCTCGATCGCGCCTATGCCGGGCTGTTCCGCCGCGAAACGCTGATGGCCTATATGCTTGGCACAGAGCGCATTTTCGCGATTTCCCACGCGATGCTCAGGCCGGGCTGAACCTACCTGCCGTAGTACAAAGTGACCGTGTGCTTGGCCTCGGCGAAGAACAGCCAGCGCTCGACCAGCATTCCGGCGAGTTGGGCGATTGCGGCGAGTATCGACAGTGCTGCCGCATAGGGCCACGGCAAGGCGAACGCCGCGACCAGCAGCAACGCGGGCAAAGCAAAGGCCAGCACCTGCGTGATCTGGCGGAGTTTAGCGCTGTGCTTGCGCGCAATGCGAAAGCCCATCTCCTTGAGCAGATAGTTTTCCTCGGTATGCGGCCATTCCAGCGACCGCACCGTGCCGCCGGAAAGCCCGGTTGCGGTGTTGGCATTGGTCGGGATCTCCAGCCTGTCATTGTATCGCCAGGTCGCCAGCTTCAAACCCCAGCCGAGCGCGGTCAGCAACAGGGCAGCCGCCAGAAGCATATTCGAGCCTGCGGCAAATCCCTGCAGCAGGGCGTTGAGCAGTACGCTGCCGGTCATCGCCGAAAAGACCAGGTAGGCGGGCAGGGTGAAGCGGCTGTGCCACTGGGCAATCGGCTTCAACGACGCGTAGATCATGCCGGTGGTGCAGACGGTTGCGACCGCGCCGATGGCAGCGAGCAGCCCGGCGACAGCCGCCCAGCCGCTCGTACGGCCGAGGACCACCCAGCCAATACCGAACAACCCCGCCGGCACGAAGGTGGCGACCGAGGCAACACCTTCGCGCGACAGCCATGAGCTACGCCATTGCGAGAAGGCACGCCAGGCGCGTTCGGGCCGGCCGAGATGGCCGGCCGACGACAGCAGGCCTGTCGAGATCAGGCCAAGCGCCAGCCCCATGCCGGTGAGGCCAAGCCAGAAATCGGGCGGGATAAAGCCCTGTCCGGCGAGCACGCCAAGCAGCGCGAGCAGGCCGTAACCGGCGCCCGTGGCCGTGGTGAAAAAGACGACGGAGAAGGCTGGATGCATGAAGGCACGGGTCAGTTCGAAAGCATGCGGTCGACCCAGCCGAGGAAGCCGCCTTCAGCCTGCACCGCTTCAAGCGCTGGCGCCGGCACCGATGCGGCGCGGGTGGTGTGGGCACGTGGCGGCAGATATTTGTTGGTCGGCTTATAGCCCATTTCCGGCATCAGATCGACACCGCCGCGCTCGGCCACCAGTTGCGAGATAGCGGATGCCGGATCGCCCAGATCACCAAAATGCCGCGCGCTGGTCGGGCAAGCAGCGACGCAGGCGGGCACGCGATCTTCTTCCGCCAGATTGTCGTTGTAGATGCGGTCGACGCACAACGTGCATTTCTTCATCACGCCGACATTGGTGTCGAATTCGCGCGCTCCGTAGGGACAGGCCCAGCTGCACAGTTTGCAGCCGATGCATTTGTCCTCGTCGACCAGCACGATGCCATCCGACGCCCGCTTGTAGGAGGCGCCGGTCGGGCAGACCGTGACGCACGCCGGCGTCTCGCAGTGCAGGCAGGAGCGTGGGAAATTGACCGTGCGCCCACCCATCTCGGTCATGTGCTCATAACTGTGCACGCGGTTGAACCAGACGCCGTCGACATTGCCGCCATAGGGGTCGATGTCGGTCAGCGGCGCCATGTGGCCGCCGGTGTTCCATTCCTTGCAGGCGGTAACGCAGGCCTGGCAGCCGACGCAGGTGTCGAGATCGATGACAAGGCCGAGCTTCTTGTCGGTGTGGGTGGGAAGGCAAGTCATTTGGCAGCTTCTCTTTCCCGACGGAATTCGGCGCCGAAACTAAGCTTATCGGGCGGGGGTTCAAAATGCGGCGGCTGTCGGAACCGCTCGAACTGCGGTTCGGTGAAGCCTGCTTCCTCGTCTGCGCATTTGACGATGCGCACGCGCAGGTCGAACCATGCCGCCTGGCCGGTGACAGGATCGGAATTCGAATAATGTTTGCCATTCGCATCGGCAGAGGTCTGGTCGCCGATGATGTGGTTGAGTAGAAAGCCGCGATTGGATTCGGCCGCCTCATCCTTCAGCCCCCAGCTGCCGCGACGCTTGCCGATCGCATTCCAGGTCCACACCGTATTGGCGTTGACGCCGTCGACCAGCTTGATCTGTCCTTTGACCTTGCCGTTGATGCTCTCGATCCACACCCAGTCATCATCGACAAGCCCGAGGCTGGCGGCGGTCCGATTGTGCACGAACAGCCGGTTCTGGCTGGTGATCTGCCTTAGCCACGCATTCTGCCCGCCCCAGGAATGGTACATGTGCATCGGCCGCTGCGTCAGCGCGTGGAGCGGATAGGCTTGGCTATCGACGGCAGCCTCTTCGAAGGGCGCGTACCAGAACGGCAGCGGATCCATATAGGTCTCGATACGGCCGCGCTCCGCCTCCGGCGGCAGCACCCCGCCATGGCCGCGCGCCGCAAGGCGAAAGCGCTGCATCGGCTCCGAATAGAGTTGGAAGACGATCGGCTCGGCCTTCGGCATGAAGCCCATGCTCTCAGCGAATTCGAGATACGAGCGGTTGGCCATCTTGTAGTAGCGCTGATCGGCGGCGAAGTCCTGGTGCCAGAAGCCGCCATTGTCGATGTAGCGCTGCAACTGGTCGGGATTGACCTCGCCCTTGCCGACCGAGGCCCCGTCCTTGCCGCGCCAGCCGGCGAGCGGACCGACATCTGGCGTGCGCTCGTGATTGACGATGTAGTCGGCATAATCGCGGTATTTGGCGGAACCATCGTCATCGACGAAGCCGGGCAGGCTTAGCCGCGCGCCGAGTTCGATCAGCACCGTCTGGAACGGCCTGACGTCGCGATCCGGCTCGACAACGGGATGGCGGATAGCGTCGCCCGGCCCGTCGGCGTGGCTGATCGGGCGGTCGAGCAGACTGATACAGTCATGCCGCTCGAGATAGGTGGTGTCCGGCAACACCAGATCGGCAAAAGGCACGGTCTCGGAATAATAAGCGTCGGAATAGATGATGAACGGGATCTTGTACTCACCTGACTCATCGATATCGGTCAGCATTGCCATCGTATCGACGGTGTTCATCGACGAGTTCCAAGCCATGTTGGACATGTACATGAACAGAGTGTCGATCGTGTAGGGATCGCCGGCCCAGGCGTTGCGGATAACCGTGTGCATGAGCCCGTGTGCGGCCAGCGGCGCATCCCAGGAGTAGGCCTTGTCGATACGAATGGGCTTGCCGGCTTCATCGATCAGCAGGTCCCCCGGTCCGCTGACGAAGCCGAGCGGCATGCCCTCGAGCGGCGTCATCGGCTTCACATTCTTGCCGGCTGGCTTGGGACCCGGCGGCGCGGACCGCGGATAAGGCGGCTTGAAGCGGAAGCCGCCCGGCACGTCCACCGTGCCGAGAAGCACCTGAAGCAGATGAATGGCCCGGCAAGAGTGAAAACCGTTCGAATGGGCCGAGATGCCGCGCATCGCATGCATCGACACCGGCCGACCCTTGATGGTCTCGTGCCGGCGGCCAGCCCAGTCCGTCCAGGCCACCGGCAGTTCGATTTGCTGTTCGAAGGCGACATGGGCGAGTTCTGCGGCAATGCGTCGGATGGTGTCGGCGGAGATGCCGCACCGGTCAGCGACGGCGTCCGGTGAATAGCTCTCGTCCAGATAACGGTCGGCGACGAGTTGGAAGACCGGCACGCAGCGGCGGCCGTCGACGAGAAAGCTGCCGGTCAATGCGGGCTTCGCGTCGGCATCGCCGGCGTCGACAGGCGTCTTCGCCACCCTGTCCCAAGCCTGCGGATTGCCGTCGCCATTGCGCATGAACAGCCCGTCATCGACAGCTCCAGGCTCCTGAACGACCAGGATGTGGGCATTGGTGTAGCGCAAGAGGTACTCGAGATCGATGCGGCCAGCCTTCAGCAATTCATGGATGAGGGCGAATACGAACAGGCCGTCGGTGCCGGGCCGGATGCCGATCCAGTCGTCGGCAATTGCATTATAGCCGGTGCGGCAGGGATTGATTGAAACCACCTTGGCGCCGCGCGCTTTGAGCTTGCCGAGGCCGATCTTGATCGGATTGGAATCATGGTCTTCGGCAACCCCGAACAGCATGAAATACTTGGTGTTGTCCCAGTCGGGCTCGCCGAACTCCCAGAACGAACCGCCAATCGTGTAGAGGCCGCCGGCTGCCATGTTCACCGAGCAGAAACCGCCATGGGCCGCGAAGTTCGGCGTGCCGAACTGGCTCGCCCACCAGCCGGTCAGCGATTGCGACTGGTCGCGCCCGGTGAAGAAGGCAAGTTTCTTCGGATCGGTTCGGCGGATGTTCGAAAGCCGTTCTGTCGCGATCGACAAGGCTTCCTCCCACTCGATTTCGCGGAACTCACCCGAGCCGCGCGGGCCGGTGCGCAGTAGCGGCTTCTTCAGCCGGGCCGGGCTGTAATGCTGCATGATGCCGGCGCTGCCCTTGCCGCACAGCACACCGCGGTTGACCGGGTGATCCTTGTTGCCGTTGATGTAGCGGACCTTGCCGTCCTTGATATGGACGTCGATGCCGCAGCGGCAGGCGCACATATAGCAGGTGGTCTTGGCGATGCTGTCGGAGACATCAGGCGAAGTATCGACGCCGTCGCCTTCAGCGGGGGCGCGCGTATCGGCAAGCGGCCGTTGTGATGGTGCCGAATTGGCTCCGCGCAGCAGGTTGTTGGTCATGATCCGGTGATGCTCTTGCGCTCCGCGAACTTGGCTCTCGTCTTCGGGCCGGGGCCGCGCATGTAATGCTCTTCCGGCCGATAGCGTTCACCCAAGAGCCGCCGCCGCAGGCTGCGGGTCCAGTGCGCAAACACCGATTTGAACCGCCCCACCAATTCTACCCTCGACTGCTCTGGCGCGACTTTTTTCCAATTTCGGGCCAAAATTTAGAACAAAGCAACCGATCCGTCTAACAACTTGCTCTTGTAATTCCAATCGGATTTGCTTCTTAGTGTCGGAATGACCCTGGACCAGTTGCGGATCTTCGTCGCCGTCGCCGAACGGGCGCACATGACCAAAGCGGCCGAGTTGCTGGGCATCTCACAGTCGGCCGCATCCGCCGCGATCCGCTCGCTCGAACAGCAGCATGGCGTCCAGTTGTTCAACCGCGTCGGCCGCAGCATCGAGCTTGCCGAAACCGGACGCCGATTCTTGCCCGAGGCCAAGGCGGTCCTCGAGCGGGCTGCGGCCGCCCACAATGTGCTGGAGAATGTCTCGCAAACAATATCAGGCAGTCTCTCGATCGCTGCCAGCCAGACCATCGCCAGCTATTGGCTGCCGCGCCGGCTCGCCTCTTTCCACGAAGCCTATCCTGCCGTCAGGCTGAGCGTGAGCATTGGCAACACCAGGCAGGTCGAGACCTATGTACTTGATGGCGCAGCCGATTTTGGCCTGGTCGAGGGGCGCACCGAATCCGACATTTTGCGGCGTGCCAAGGTCGATATCGATCGCATGATGCTGGTCGTGGCGCGCTCGCACCCTGAGATCGCGGAAGTTTCGCCTGGACATCCCGACCTTGGTGGGCTTCGCTGGATCATTCGCGAAGGCGGGTCGGGCACGCGCGAGGCGCTGGAGGACCTTGCCCGACGCGACGGGATTTCGTTCGCGGACCTGCAGATATTCCTGGTATTGCCGAGCAATGAGGCTATTCGCCAGGCGGTCGAGGCCGGCGCCGGCGCCAGCATCATCTCGGAACTCGTCGTCGCGCGCGCGGTCGCCGAAGGCAGCCTGCGTTCTGTGCCGGTCGATCTGCCGAAGCGCGAATTTGCCATGATCACGCATCGCGACCGGCAGCCAAGCCTGGCCCAGATGGCGCTCAAGGCGCATCTTGGCGGCAAAGCTGACAGATCCGCGCCGCTTTAAGCCGATCAGCCGAACTTCCGCTGCGCATCGAGCGCCAGCCCAAGCCCGACCGAGCCGAACACATCGCCTTCGATTACCGACGCCTGCGGCACCAGCGCCAGGATCTGCTGCCTGGCCAGCGGGATCGCGGTCGATCCGCCGGTCAAGAACACCGCGGTGATATCCGAGGCCTTCACCTGTGCGTCGCGGATGGTCTGCTCGACCGTAGCCGCAACACGCTCAATGTCCCTGGCTATGGTGGCTTCGAGACCCTTGCGCGTGATTTCTGCCGTGAACCTCACCTCCGGCAGCGCGACCTCGACATCGGCCGACGATCGTTCCGTCAGCTCGATCTTGGCCTTTTCGACCAGCGCCGCCAGCGCGTGGCCGTAACGATGCTCGACAATGTGGATGAAGCGGTCGACCAGGTCTGCGCGCTCCGCCTCATAGCGGATCTGGCGCAGATGCGTCATCGCCCTTGCGGTATAGACCAGGTTGATGCGCTGCCACGTCGCCAGGTCGATGAAGTAGCTCGCCGGCAGATTACGCTTGCCATCCGTGGTCGGTGAGAGATGGCCGAGCTGCGGCATCACATGGGCGATGCTCAACAGCCGGTCGAAGTCGGTACCGCCGATGTGGATGCCGCGGCTGGCCAGGATGTCGTCCTTGCGGTCAAGCGAGCGGGCGCGCTCGGGCGAAACCCGCACGATTGAGAAGTCGGACGTGCCGCCGCCCATGTCGACGATCAGCGCCAGTTCCTCGCGCGTCACCTTTTGTTCGTAGTCGAGTGCCGCGGCAATCGGTTCGAACTGGAAGGCGATGTGCTTGAAGCCGTGGGCACGAGCGGCATTTTCGAGTTCGTGCTCGGCCTTGGCGTCGGCCTCGGCATCGTCGTCGACGAACTGCACGGGCCGTCCCAGCACGACGCTGTCGACCGCGTCATGGGCTTCTTCTTCCAGCTTCTTTTTCAGATGGCCGACGAACAGGCCGACAATCTCCATGAAGCCGATCGAGCGCGCCTTGATGCGCGTCTTTTCGTGGGCGAGCGAGCTGCCGAGCACACTCTTCAACGAGCGCATCAGGCGGCCTTCGATACTGTCCGTATAGTTGGCAAGGGCGCGTCGCCCGAAATAGGTGCGGTTGTCCTCGAAATTGAAGAATACCGCACTGGGCAGCGTGACCTGGCCGTCTTCCAACGCCACCAGCCGCGGCTGCCCGTTCCTGACCACGCTTACGGTGGAATTCGAAGTGCCGAAGTCGATCCCGGCGAATGCTGGTCGCATCGTGCGTTCCTGTATTTCTGATTTGGGGAGCAGCAGCTCGTGTCCGGCCGGGCCGGGGGTCGCGGTCTAACCCATACCCTCGGAAAGGGAAACCACTTTTACGAGAGTTCAGTCTTTCCTGAACACCAGTCTTCCGAGCCAGCCGGTCAGCATGGCCAGCGATACGGCAAAGACACCGTAGAGGAAGGAATAGTCGTGCGCGACGCGGAAGATCGACTGTTCGAAACCGGACTTGCGGATTTCGAGCTGGGCGGAGCTTTCCTTGATGAACAGGCCGCTCTTGAACAGGAAGGCGCGGGCCTTATGGGTGCCGACCGGAACGTTTGGGGCGAGCCTGACGGTGGCGCGGAACAGGTTCTGCGACAGGAACTGCACACCGCCGACATTCTCGCTGTAGAGGCCGGTCGCCGCCTTGCGTTCGCGCAGCGCGGCGGTGAACTCCTCGATTGTCGCCGGGCTGTCCTCCGCGTCGGCCGGCTGCAAATAGAGGTTGGAGGCGCCAAGCGACAGCTGCTTGTAGCTGTTCGGATCGGTGACGTCCTGCAGCGGCCGCGTCGTCGCCACCGAATAGGAGACAGGTACGTTTTTGAAGGTCTCCGACTCCAGATTGACCCAGACGCCGAGCACCCGGTCCTTGCGGCGCACGACGACCGGCCGAGCCGGGCCTTCCAGCACGACGATCACGTCGTAGCGCCCTTGCCGTGCGACAAGCGGATCGGCATTTTCCAGTGAGCCGAAAATGGTCAGGTCGGCGCCGGAAAAGCCGGCGGTAATCGAGACATTGTCGGTGGAAAGGCCGATCTGGATGTTTTCGGTTAGTGGCACCTGCGCCTTCGCCGGTGGCGCAGCAGCCAGCAGCGACAGCAAGGCGGCGGCCGCGAGCGTCCTTAGGCCGGCCATCAGCTCAGGCCCACGCCGGACAGAGAATAGAGATTGGGCGGCGTGACGAAAAGATCGATGGCAAGCCGGATGGCTACCGCCAGCACGAGCAGCGCCAGCAGCGCCCTGAGTTGCTCGCCCCGCAGCCTCTGACCAGCCTTGGCGCCATATTGCGCGCCGGCGACGCCGCCTGCCATCAACAGGAAGGCGAGCATGACGTCGACCGTCTGGTTGGTGGTGGCGTGGACCAGCGTGGTGTAAGCCGAGGTGAAGATGATCTGGAACAGCGAGGTGCCTATGACGACGTTGGTCGGCACTTTCAAAAGGTAGATCAGGGCCGGCACCATGATGAAGCCGCCGCCGACGCCCATGATCGAGGACAGGAAGCCAATCGCCGCGCCCAGCCCAAGCACCGGAATGACGCTGACGAAGAGCTTCGAGGCCCTGAACCGCATCTTCAGCGGCAGGCGGTGGATCCAATTATGCTGGCCGGATTTCTTCAACACCGGTGCGGCGCCGCTGCGAGTGGCGCGCAGCGCATTGACGCTCTCGACCAGCATCAGTCCGCCGACGGTGCCGAGCAGCACGACGTAGAGCAGCGAGATGAACAGGTCGAGCTGGCCGAGCCGGCGCAGGAGCGCAAAGACATAGATGCCACCGGTCGAGCCGACGATGCCGCCGGCTAAAAGCACGCCGCCGAGCTTGAAGTCGAGCGTGCCGCGCTTCATGTGCGACAGGGCGCCGGAGAAGGAGGAAGCGATGACCTGGTTGGCGCCGGTGGCGACCGCAATTGCCGGCGGTATGTTGTAGAAGATCAGCAGCGGCGTAATGAGAAAGCCGCCGCCCACGCCGAACATGCCCGACAGGAAACCCACCGCCGCACCCATGGCCAGCAGCACGAAGATGTTGACGGAAATTTCCGCGATCGGGAGATAGATGCCCACCCGTCAGTCTCGATCAGTTTGCCTCCTGGCGAATGCAACCGTTGCGGGCATTTTGCGTCAGAAGGCTATCTCGTTCTTGCGCCGGCCGGGCCGTGAAGTCAAACTTCGCCGCACCGCCGAAACAAAAAACAACTCAATCAGTTAACAGGCAAATCTGTGGCAAGGGCGTCGCGGAAACGACGCATCCGCCGTTATTTACGCGCAAGCAGCGCCTTGACCAGCTTTTCGTCGATCGCGCCGGTTGCCTTCATATCGTTGTCGGCCTGGAAGGCCATGATCGCGTTCTTGGTTTTCTGGCCCATCATGCCGTCGGGATTGCCGGCCTCGTAGCCGTTCTTGTTGAGAATGCGCTGGATGTTCTGGACCGCTTTCTTCATGTCGATGCCGGCGGTGGTCTGCGGTGTGCCGTCCTGCCACGATTCAGGAACGTCGGCCGAATTGGCGGCTGGATCGAGCGGCTTGGTCTTCCACAGTTCAGCCGCGGCCCGCGCACGCTCCAGCTGCTCGGGCCTCAGCGCCTTGGCGATCTCGTCGCGCTTGGCCGCCGCATCCTTGTCGCCGGTCTTGGCGACGAGTGCGAACCATTTGTAGCTCTCCTCGAGGTTCTGCTTCATGCCGACGCCCTTCGCCGCGAGGATGCCGAGATTGAACTGGCTATCCTTGACACCGAGATCCGCCGCCGCCTGGAACCAGCGCGCTGCCGATTCATTGTCGGTCACGCCATCCGCCGCCATCGCAAACAGCACGGCAAGATTGTGCATCGCGCTGGCATTGCCCTGCGCTGCGGCAAGCTGGTACCAGGTTTTCGCTTTCTTGATGTCGCGTGCGACGCCGATGCCCTTCTCGTAGAAATTGCCGATGCGGTATTCTGCCGGTGCGAAACCGAGTTCGGCAGCTTTCTCATACCATTTGGCCGCCGCCGCCATGTCTTCTTTGACGCCGCGAGACTCGGCGTAGCGCGAGCCGATCTCGAACAGCGCCTTGGCGTCGCCGCCGGCCGCTGCATCGCGCAGGGCGGCCGGACCGGCATCGGCCGGAACGTCGATCTTGGCAACGCCTGCCGCGGCAGCATCCGCCGGCGGCACCGTGCCGGTCGTGTCCTGCGTCGCAGCGGTGGCTATAGCAGGCGCGGCAGCCATTGGCTCGGCGTCGCTGGCCGTCGCCGCTGCCGGCGCGGGCACCGCGGCCGCGGTGTCTTGCGCCGCCAGGTCAGCGGGCGCCGCAGAAGCCGAGGGCGCCGTCGATGTCTCGGCTGCCGGTGTAGCGGGGCCGGTTTGCGCCGCCGTGTCGTCCTTGGTCATCGATGCGGATGGCTCTGCCTGCCTGACCGTGGGCGACGGCGCGCTCTCCTGTGTTGTCGTCTGCGCGTCCGCCTTCGGCTCGCTGGCAATGCTGGCCAAAGCGGTTTCCACCGGCTGTACGGCCACGGCCGGTGCCGCCTCATTGTTGGTGACTTCGACCGGGTCGGAGAAGAAGGCTTTGCCCAGTTGCAGGCCGGCAAGCGCCAGCATGATGGCGATTGCCCCCATCAGGATCGGCTTGCGTCGCGCCTTGAGCAGGTCGCCGATCCTGAGTGCCTTGACCGGGCCTTTCATCGTCGACTGGCGCTTGAGGGCGTCCGCCTCGGCGGCCGCCGCTTGCGCAGCCCGTCTGGCTGCCGCGATGAAGTCCGATTTCGCCGCCTCAGCGCCGCCTTCCCGGGTCGGCTGCCCGCGCTCGTCGCGCACGCGCTTCATGATGGCGCTGAGGTCGGGTGCGCCGGAGCCGGGTTCCAGTGGCCGGTTGGCGAGCTTGGGGTCGAGGGGCTCGTCGAGATCGACGCTCGGTATCTCGGCGCTCTGCGCCGAGCCTGCAAGCGGCGGCATCTCGGCGTCCTTCTTGCCCTTCAAGGCGCGCGCCAGCCCGCCTAACATCGATTTCCTGCCGCCGCCTTGCTCGGTTTTTTCACGCGTCGTGTCTGAACCGAGAGCCGCCAGGGCTGCTGCGGCGGCGGCCTCGGCTGGCGTACGCGGACCTGGCTCGTCGCGCACGAGCGCCGCGGCGCGGCCGTCGAGATCGGCCATGCTGCCCGTCAACGGCAGCGGCTGGTCGAGGTCCATCGACGGTGCGTCCTGCACCGAGATCTTGGATGGCCGGCCGAAACGCTTGCTCAACTCCGCGCTTGCCGGTTCGCCCGTCTCCAATGAACCAAGCCTGTCAACGATCTTGAGCAGCGTATCGTGGATAGCCTCGAACGTTCTCGAATTGCGCTCGTCCGAACGGCGCGTCAGTGCCTCGAGCGTCTTCAGGTCCTGGGCGAGGCCGGTAACGGCCGCCGTGTTGGCGCTTGATCCGGCCAGTGAGCGGACGGCGCTCTCAGCCGCCTCGCGCGCCGCGCCGAGGATGGAATCGCGGGTTCCGGCCAGCGACTTCTCGATTTCGTTGAGACGCGGGCTGATGTCGTCGAATTCCGGCAGCGGCGTGCCGGGCTTGGAAAGATGCGCCGTCAGGCCGGCGACCTGCGCTTCAAGGCTGCGGATCAACGCCGGGTCGATGCTGGCGACCTGCGCCGCGGACGAATCCAGCCGGCTTGAGATGTCTTCGAGCCGGCTCTCCAGGCCACGGATCGCCGCCTCGTTGGCGGGATCTGGAACGCGCGTCTCAATCCGCTTGGCCAGTGCGGTGAAGCGGGCGTCGATGGCATCCATAATGCCGGCGCTATCGACCTGCGGCATGCGCTGGTCCAGCCTGTCGGCGACCTCGTCCAACCGGCGCTCAAGGTCGCGAAACAGCATGTTGCCTTGTTCGATTGCGTCGCCCTGACGACGTTCCATCATGCTGGACAGCACGTCGAAGCGCTGCTCGAGCCCCTGGAAGATGTAGTCGGCGTCGGGCATGGCAGGTGCGTGGTCGATCTTGTCGGCAATAAGCGCGACTTGCCTGGCAAGGCGCTCCATCGCCTGTTCCGGCAGATTGGCTCGGCCGGCCAGTTCATCCACGCGGCTCGACAATGTGTTGAGACGGTCAATGACCTCCCGACCCGGACGATCCTGCGACACTTCTTCGATTTGCTGGGCCAGTGAATCGATCCGCTTCTCGATGCGTTCGAAGGGCTCGGGGTCGAACGAATTGGCTTGCGCGGCAACCGTCGAGGCGACGATCGCGCGGGAAATCTCGTCGAGCCGCTCGTCGATCTGACTGAATGTGTCGCCGCCGCGATTGTCCTGCTGGCGGGCGAAATGGTCGACCGCTCCGGCAAGCGTGCGGACCTTTTCCTCGAGCGAGCGCAGCGACAGCGATTCCGGCAGATTGCTGACGGCATTGCTGATCTGTTCGAGCCGCTCCGTCAGCGCCGACAGGCCGGGTGCATCGGAACGCTTGCGCTGATCGGCCTCGACGCGATCCTCGAAAGCGTTCCAGCGGCGGTCGAAATCGTCCCAGCGGCGTCCGACCGCCTGCACGCTCTCCTCGCGCGCCAGCGTATCGAGCGCGGCTTTGACCTGCTCAAGCTCGAGCCGCAGCATATTGACGCTTCTGTCGTCGCTTTTTTCGGCCAGTGTCTGGATGGCGCCGGAAAGCCGCTCGAATTCGACGCTGAGTTCGGCGCTGCCTTTGCCGCCGCCATTTGACTGGAAGGCTCGCCCAATATTCTTGCGCAGTACCTCGAACTCGCGTTGCAGGCCGGAGGTCATCTGCTGGCGCAAGTCTTCGCGCAGGCCGCGCAATTCCCCGGCGATCTTGCCGGCTAGGGCGACGCTGTCCTCCTGGCCGCGCACCCGGTCGATATCGCGGGCGATCGCCTGGTAATTCTGGTCGAAAGCCGCTGCTGGACCTTTCGGCCGCTGCGCGCGTGGATCCTCATACCGGCGCTGCTGGCCATAGGGTTGGGCGCTGGGATAGCGTGGTTCTGCCGCTGGTCGGCGCGGATCGGGGTGGCTTGCCGTCTCCTCGCGCGTCCGCTCCAGCCGCTGCTCCAGAGTTTCCAGGGAGCGGTTGAGCTCTTCAAGCGTCG
Source organism: Mesorhizobium sp. M0145 (assembly GCF_040322355.1). Taxonomy (NCBI): domain Bacteria; kingdom Pseudomonadati; phylum Pseudomonadota; class Alphaproteobacteria; order Hyphomicrobiales; family Phyllobacteriaceae; genus Mesorhizobium; species Mesorhizobium sp. M0145. Next base: position 64,888 of record NZ_JAMYTK010000006.1, on the reverse strand, counting down.
TGTGCGGCCGGCGTTGCCTGCCGGCGTTGAGTGTATCGAGGTAGGACCGCTTGCTGTTCATCAATGCGCCCGTTTCAGAATTGCTGGCTTTCACCAGGTTCCCAAAGTCCTGCCGGGACGAAGGCGACTGCTTGGCTTGTTGCAGTGGAAGACGAGCTTCCCGGGTCTCATCCGCGCTCCGAAAAACCGTGAAAAATTCAGTACAGGATAGACACGGGTAACCGACATGCGCACATTTCGCCCCAACGTGGTAAACAACGCGTTAACCAAGCTTAAGAAGTTGCAACTTTGTCGGCTGGCTGCCGACGGCGCCGGGTGTCTTTTTTGGACGCGCAAAAGACGTTGTAGAATTTTGATCAGCCGCATGATCGCTCCCGAAATCGGGAACGACCTTTTAGGTTGTCCGCTGGTGCTGCGGCATAAAGTTGCAAGACCAGAACGCTCTTGCGTGGTGAGGCGGCTATCGATATAGAATTGACGTAAACGTAAATGAGCGGATTACGCCGTTTGCGATTTGTTTGTTGAAACCACGAGTGGAAGCACGCCCCCGCTTTCACTCAGGCGACGCAAGGTCCGCGACCGCGACGCCACCAGACGGGGAAAGCCAGTGACCATGAAACTTATTTCGCCCGGCCAAGCCGCGGCCAACACCAACGATATGTCGAGCGAAGCCGGTGAAGAGCTTGTCCGCATCGGCGAAATGGCCAAGAAATACGGAGTGACGCTGCGTACGCTGCGTTTCTATGAGGACAAGGGTCTGCTCAACCCGCAGCGCGACGGCTCGACCCGTCTCTATACACGCCGCGACAGGGCCCGGCTGAAGCTGATCCTGCTTGGCCGCAAGGTCGGGTTCTCGCTGCGCGACGTCAAGCAGATGATGGACCTCTATGATCCGAACGGCTCCAACACCAAGCAATTGCGGCTGGCGCTCGACAAGTCGGAGAAGCAGCTTGCCCGTCTGCAGAAGCAGCGGGCGCTGATCGACGACGCCATCAGCGAACTGAGTGCTTCGATGTCGACCGTCCGGCAAATGCTGATCGAGCGCTCGACGCCGCAGGCCAGCGTAGCGAGCTAAACTAAGCTTTCGATTTGTGACGAATAAGAGCCGCGTGGCTTTCGCTGCGCGGTTCTTCGTCGTTTGCCGTGCTTTGTCGTTTGTCGTCCTGGCGCGCGGGAGAAAATTTGACGCACCGCCGAATTGACGTTTACGCAAACGTCAATATTTGTTATCTCGACCACAACGTTGGTCCGTCTGCCATCCTCATATGCTGGGGCTGATTTCGGGGCCAAGACCGCATGGTGGAGGAAACGCATGCCGATCTACAGAGCGCCGGTCCGGGACACGCTGTTCGTGCTGAACGAAGTGCTGGGATATCAGCGTTATTCCAATCTTCCCGGATTTTCCGACGCGACGCCGGATGTGCTCGAGGCCATCCTTGCCGAGGGCGCGAAGCTCGCCGAAAACGTGATGCAGCCGCTGAACCGCGTTGGCGACGTGGAAGGCTGCATGCGCCATGACGACGGTTCGGTAACGACGCCGAAAGGCTTCAAGGAAGCTTTCGACCAGTATCGCGAAGGCGGCTGGATGGGGCTCGCGGCACCTGTCGAGTTTGGCGGGCAAGGCTTGCCCTACGCGGTGCACACTGCGGTTGCCGAATACATGGTGTCGGCCAATATGTCGCTGATGATGTATGCCGGCCTGACGCAAGGCGCGATCGCTGCGATCATCACCCATGGCACCAAAGAGCAGAAGGCAACATGGTTGCCGAAGCTGGTCGAGGGTGCCTGGACCGGCACCATGAACCTGACCGAGCCACACTGCGGAACCGATCTTGGCTTGCTGCGCACCAAGGCCGTCCCAAATGGCGACGGCACCTACAGGATCTCCGGTCAGAAGATCTTCATCTCGGCCGGCGAGCATGACATGTCGGACAATATCGTCCACCTGGTGCTGGCCCGTATCGAGGGCGCGCCAGATGGCGTGAAGGGCATCTCGCTGTTCATCGTGCCGAAGCTCAAGCTCGATGCCTCAGGCAATCCGGGCGAGAAGAACACCGTCTCCTGTGGCTCGATCGAGGAGAAGATGGGTATCCATGGCAACTCGACCTGCGTCATGAATTACGACGACGCTGAAGGCACGCTGCTCGGCGAGGCCAATGGCGGGCTGAAAGCAATGTTCACCATGATGAATGAGGCGCGGCTTGGCGTCGCCCTGCAGGGACTTTCGCTATCTGAGGTTGCCTACCAGAATGCGGTTTCCTACGCCAAGGATCGTCTGCAGGGCCGCTCGCTGTCAGGGCCGAAGGCGCCGGACAGGAAGGCCGATCCGATCATCGTCCATCCGGACATCCGCCGCAGCCTGATGACCATGAAGGCTTTCAACGAGGCCGGCCGCGCGCTGGCGCTGTGGACGGCGATCAAGTCCGACATCGCTCACCGCTCCGGTGACGACAAAGATCGCCAGGTCGCAGACGACTACACCGGCCTGATGACGCCGGTGGTCAAAGGCGTGCTCACCGACAAGGGGTTCGATCATGCGGTAATGGCGCAGCAGGTCTTCGGCGGCCACGGCTATATAGAAGAGCACGGCATGAGCCAGTTCGTCCGCGATGCGCGCATCGCCATGATCTATGAGGGTGCCAACGGCATCCAGGCGCTCGACCTCGTCGGCCGCAAGCTGGCCTTGAATGGCGGCCGCGCGGTCCAGGCTTTCTTTAAGGAAGTCGGAGAGTTCTGCGAGGAAAACCGCACCGACGAGACGATGGCGACCTTCACCAAGGCGCTGAAGAAGGGCCTCAACGATCTGCAGACGGCGACGATGTGGCTGGTGCAGAACGGCATGGCCAAGCCCGATAACGCCGGTGCCGCCTCGACCGACTACATGCATCTCTTCGGCCTGGTGGCGCTGGGCTATATGTGGGCGCAGATGGCCAGGGTGGCCGCAGCGAAATTGGCGAATGGCGCCGACGGCGCTTCGTCTTTCTACGACCACAAGCTGGTGACGGCGCGCTTCTTCATAGAGCGGATCATGCCGGAGACGTCGGCGCATCTTGCCCGCATCTCCAGCGGTGCCGACACATTGATGGCACTGCCGGCGGAAGCGTTCTAGCTTCGGCGTTCCCCTCCCCCTCGAGGGGAGGGTGGCCCGAAGGGCCGGGAGGGGTCCTGGGTGCAGTGCGCCGACCTCCATTCTGGTGCATGCCTTGGAGGAAAATGATCGCAATGCCGTGGCATATGGCGCAGGTTGTAAAAGACAAGGTCGAGCACGTCATCGGCGACCCCACCCGGCCGCTTCGCGGCTACCCTCCCCTCGAGGGGGAGGGGAACGTTGGCGCGAGGGAGAAACCATGACCCACCCCGCCGAAATCCTTGGCCTTCCCAAGCCCGCCTGGGCGGCGGACGAGGTCGGCATGCTTTACGACATGGCGCACCGCTTCATGTCGGAAGAGATCGCGCCGCGTTACGACGAATTCGAGAAGAACGAAATGGTCGACCGCGAGAGCTGGCTGAAGGCGGGTGCTGCCGGCCTGCTCTGCGCCTCGATGCCGGAGGAATATGGCGGATCGGGCGGCACCTTCGCGCATGAGAGCGCCATCATCGAGGCGATCGGCCATGTCGGCGTCGACGGGTTCGGCATTGGCCTGCACAATTCGATCGTTGCCCCCTATATCCTCCACTACGGCTCGGAGGAGCAGAAGAAGAAGTGGCTGCCGAGGCTGGCGACCGGCGAGCTGATCGGCGCCATCGCCATGACCGAGCCGGGTGCGGGCTCCGACCTTCAAGGCGTCAAGACGCGCGCCGAAAAGGACGGCAACCGGTACAAGCTCAACGGCTCGAAGACCTTTATCACCAACGGCCAGCTCGCCAATTTCATCATCGTCGTTGCCAAGACCGATCCTGAGAAGGGCGCCAAGGGCATCTCGCTGATCGTCGTCGAGACCGACGAGGTGGAGGGTTTCGAGCGCGGCCGCAACCTCGACAAGATCGGCCTCAAGGCCAACGACACGTCGGAACTGTTCTTCAACGACGTACGTGTGCCGACCTCGAACCTGCTCGGCAACGACGAAGGCCAGGGCTTCGTCCAGTTGATGCAGCAATTGCCGCAGGAGCGGCTGCAGATCGGCACCACTGCTATCGCCATGGTCGAGCGGGCCCTGGCGCTTACCATCGACTACGTCAAGGAGCGCAAGGCCTTCGGCAAGCCCATCATCGAATTCCAGAACACCCAGTTCAAGCTTGCCGAATTGAAGACCGAGGCGACCATCGGCCGCGTCTTCTATAATGACTGCGTTGCCCGTCACATTAACGGCGGCCTCGACCCGGTGACCGCGTCTATGGCCAAATACTGGCTGTCGGACCTGCAAGGAAAAGTCGTCGACGAATGCCTTCAATTGCATGGCGGCTATGGCTACATGAATGAATATCCGATTGCGCGCATGTTCCGCGACGCCCGCGTCCAGCGCATCTACGGCGGCACCAACGAGATCATGAAATTGCTGATCGGGCGCTCGCTCTGAGCGAGTTTCAGCAAACCCAAGGAGCAGGAAAATGGCCGAAGCTTATGTCTATGATGCCGTGCGCACGCCGCGCGGCAGGGGCAAGAAGGATGGCTCGCTGCACGAAGTGCCGGCGGTGCGGCTCGGCGCCAAGGTGCTCGAGGCCATCCGCGACCGCAACGGGCTGGACACCGGCACCGTCGACGACATCATCTTCGGTTGTGTCGATCCGGTTGGCGAGGCGGGTGCGGTCATTCCACGTGCCGCCGCTTTCGAGGCCGGCTACGACACCAAGGCGCCTGGCATGCAGATATCGCGCTTCTGCGCCTCGGGCCTCGACGCCATCAATTTCGGCGCCGCCAAGATCGCGCAGGGCGCCGACGAGATCGTCATTGCCGGTGGCGTCGAATCGATGTCGCGCGTCGGCATGGGCGCCTCCGGCGGCGCCTGGTTCATGGACCCATCGGTCGGCCTGCCCGGCTGGTTCGTGCCGCAAGGAATCTCGGCCGACCTGATCGCCACCAAATACGGCTTTTCGCGCGACGACGTCGATGCCTACGCGGTCGAAAGCCAGAAGCGTGCCGCCAAGGCGTGGGGCGAGGGCCGCTTCAAGAATTCGGTGATCTCGGTCAAGGACCAGAACGGCCTGACCATCCTCGACCATGACGAACATATGCGGCCCTCGACCGACATGCAGTCGCTGGCCGCGCTCAACCCGTCCTTCGTCATGCCCGGCGAAATGGGCGGCTTCGACGCCGTCGCCGTGCAGAAGCATCCCGAGGTGGAACAGGTCAACCACGTCCACCATGCCGGCAATTCCTCCGGCATCGTCGATGGCGCGGCGGCCGTGCTGCTCGGCTCGAAAAAGGCGGGAAAGACGCTCGGCCTCAAGCCGCGCGCACGCATCCGTGCGTTCGCCAACATCGGCTCCGAACCGGTGCTGATGCTGACCGGCCCCGTCGACGTCACCGAGAAGCTGTTGAAGCGGGCGAAGATGAAGCTGTCGGACATCGACCTGTTCGAGCTCAACGAGGCCTTCGCTTCGGTGGTGCTGCGCTACATGCAGGCTTTCGACATTCCGCATGACCGGATCAACGTCAATGGTGGGGCCATCGCCATGGGCCATCCGCTCGGCGCCACCGGTGCGATGATCTTCGGTACGGTGCTGGACGAATTGGAACGCCGCGACCTCAACACCGCGCTGGTGACGCTTTGCATCGGCGCCGGCATGGGCACTGCAACGATCATCGAACGCGTCTGACGGAGAGAGATGATGAGCTACACCAATTTCACCCTCGACATCGACGCCGACGGCATTGCGCTGGTCACCTGGGACATGCCGGACCGTTCGATGAACGTCTTCACCGAGGAGGTGATGCTCGAACTGAATACCATCGTCGACAAAGTGGCGAGCGATGCAGCGATAAAGGGCGCGGTGATCACCTCCGGCAAGGATACGTTCTCGGGCGGCGCCGACATCACCATGCTGCAGAAGATGCTGGCGACCTTCGCCGCCGACAAGGCGAAGGACCCGGAGAAGGCGACCAAGGCGCTGTTCGACAATGCGGGCACCATGAACGGCCTGTTCCGTAAGCTGGAAACTTCGGGAAAGCCATGGGTTTCGGCGATCAACGGCACATGCATGGGTGGCGCGTTCGAATTGTCGCTCGCCTGCCATGGCCGTGTCGCGGCCGATTCAGACAAAGTGAGGATGGCGCTTCCCGAAGTGAAGATCGGCATTTTTCCGGGCGCCGGCGGCACCCAGCGCGTGCCACGGCTGACCGACCAGCAGCAGGCGCTGCAAATGCTGACGTCCGGCCAGACGCTGTCGCCTCAGAAGGCCAAGTCGATGGGCCTGATCCATGAGATTGCCGAGCCGGACAAGCTGGTCGAAACCGCCAAGGCGATGATCAGGAACGGCTTGAAACCGGTGGCGCCATGGGATGAAAAGGGCTTCAAGCTGCCCGGCGCCCCGATCTATTCGGTGGCCGGTGCCAATCTGTGGCCCCCGGCCATCGCCATTCTGCGCCGAGAGACCTATGGCAATTATCCCGCCGCTGCCGCCATCCTGAAATGCGTCTATGAGGGCCTGTTGGTGCCGTTCGACACCGCCTTGCGGATCGAGCAACGCTATTTCACCGAGATCATGCAGACCAGGGAAGCGGCAGCGATGATCCGTTCGCTGTTCGTGTCGCTGCAGGAACTGAACAAGGGCGCGCGCCGCCCGGCCGGTGTGCCGGAAACGAAGTTCAAGAAGATCGGCGTACTCGGCGCCGGCTTCATGGGCGCTGGCATTGCCTATGTGACGGCCAAGGCCGGCATTCCGGTGGTGCTGCTCGACCGCGACATGGAGTCCGCCGCCAAGGGCAAGGCGCATTCCGACAACCTGATCTCGGATCAGGTAAAGAAGGGCCGTGCCAAGCCGCAGGACAAATGTCAGTTGCTGTCGCTAATCACGCCGACGGCCGACTATGCGGATCTCGCCGGCTGCGATCTTGTGGTCGAGGCGGTATTTGAGGATTCGGCCGTAAAGAAGGGTGCCACCGAACAGGCCGAGGCTGTGCTCAAGCCGTCGGCGATCTTCGCCTCGAATACGTCGACCATACCGATTACATCGCTGGCCAGGAATTCGGCGCGGCCGAAGAATTTCATCGGCATCCATTTCTTCTCGCCGGTCGACAAGATGATGCTGGTCGAGATCATCCTCGGCAAGAAGACCGGCGACAAAGCGCTGGCAACCGCGATCGACTTTGTCCGTGCCATCAAGAAAACGCCGATTGTCGTCAACGATACGCGCGGCTTCTATGTTAATCGCTGCGTGCTGCGCTACATGTCGGAGGCCTACAAGATGCTGATCGAAGGTGTTCCGGCGCCAATGATCGAGAACGCGGCCAAGGCCGCCGGCATGCCGGTCGGTCCTTTGGCGTTGACCGACGAGACGGCGATCGACCTTGCCCAGAAGATCATGAAGCAGACCATGCGCGACCTCGGCGACAAGGCGGTCGATCCGAAGCAGATGGCGCTGATCAACACGATGGTCGACACGCATGGTCGCTTGGGCCGCAAGAACGGCAAGGGCTTCTATGACTATCCGGCAAAACCGGCCAAGAAGAAGCTGTGGCCAGGCCTCAGGGATCTCTACCCGCAGCTGGCGCCGGAGCAGGTCGATTATGAGGAACTGAAGCAGCGGCTGCTGGTCACCATCGCGCTTGAGGCGGTACGGGTGATGGAAGAGGGCATCGTTACCGACCCACGCGAGGCCGATGTCGGCTCGATCCTGGCCTTCGGCTTCGCGCCCTATACAGGCGGTGCACTGTCCTACATCGACGGCATCGGCGCGAAGAAATTCGTCAAACTCGCCAAGCGCCTGCAGAAGAAATACGGCACCGAGTTCAAGGCGCCGAAGCTGCTGCTTGATATGGCCGAGAAGGGCGAGACCTTCTACGAGCGCTTCGATCCCTATACCAGGGACGAGGCCAACGAGGCAGCCTGACGCCGTCTTCGGCGGTGGACAAGATGGCGGCCAAGGGGTAAAACAGGGAAGGTATTTTTTCCTGTTTCGAAGGAAGAGCAAGGTGCTCTCGCACGACCGCGTTTGGGCCGCCATCGACGCTCTTGCCGAGCGTTATTCGCTTTCGGCCTCTGGGCTGGCCAGGCGCGCTGGCCTCGACTCGACCGCCTTCAACAAATCGAAGCGGCTGTCCTCAGATGGACGGCCGCGCTGGCCGTCGACCGAATCGCTGGCCAAGATCATCGAGGCGACCGGCGCCTCGCTGGATGAATTTGCGGGGCTGGTCGAGGGTCGGGGTAATTCCGGCGCACTACCCGTGCAGAGATCGTCGGTGCCGCTGCTCGGCTTCGCCCAGGCGGGCGCCGGTGGCTTCTTCGACGACGCCGGGTTTCCAGCGGGGCAGGGATGGGACCTGATCGAGCTTCCGGCACGGGCAACCGAAACCTCCTATGCCTTGAAGGTCCAGGGCGATTCCATGCTGCCGCTCTATCGCAATGGCGATGTCCTGATCGTCGAGCCAGGGGCTACCATACGAAAGGGTGATCGCGTCGTCGTCAAGACCAATGCCGGCGAGGTGATGGCCAAGGTGCTCGACCGCCAGACACCGAGGTCGATCGCGCTGGTCTCCCTCAATCCCGATCACCCGGACCGCGACATCCCCATGCGCGATGTCGAATGGGTGGCGCGGATTGTCTGGGCAAGCCAGTAGGCGCGGGGCCGGTGCGTCTGCCTCACCTTGCCTTGGCTGTTCTGGCGATCCCGGCGATGGCCACGGCAATTGTCGCCGGCGGCCGCGCCGTCCAGAGCGAAAGCGGCGGCCCCTGGGAGCAAATCCAGGTCGGCGCTGAACCGCAGCCCGCCGCGCCGGCTACGTCGGCCATCCCGAAACCAGTGCCGGCCAAGCAGGCGGCGCATTCGAGGGCAATCGATCCAGAAATCGTGGTGCCGCCGCAGCTCGGTTCCAACGAGCTTGAACGGATAGAGCCGCGCGCCCCGTTGAGCGATCTGGCATTGGCCGGACCGCCCAAGCCGCCAAAAACGAAAATGCCCGACGACTGGAAAGGCACGAAACTATTCCAGCCCGTCGCGTCGGCCGCCGGGGTCATCGAAGCAAAGGGCTATTCGATTGCGGTTTCCGGTATCGACATCGTCAAGCAGGAGGAGACTTGCACCGACGGCGGCGAGTCCTGGAATTGCGGCATTCGGGCGCGAACGGCCTTCCGCGCCTTTCTCCGCAGTCGTGCGGTGGTCTGTGCCGTGCCGCCCGAAGGCGGTCCTGATCTGATCGCCGCCGAGTGCCGGATCGGCAATCAGGATATCGGCCAATGGCTGGTCGAAAATGGCTGGGCGCGCGCCGCCAAGGGCGGCCCTTACGTAGAAGCCGGCGAGAAGGCGCGTGCAGCAAAAAAAGGCGTCTTCGGGCCGCCGCCGAGCGTTTCAGGCCTGCCGCCGCTCCCGGCTGCTGCGTCGCGATCCGCGCCTGTAGCGCCTAGCTCGATCCTGGAGGAGCAAGACGGCGTCCTCATGCCGCCAGCTGACCAGCCAGCGCCCGCTGAATGAGCTCGCGCGTTTCGGCGATGCCGTAGAGCGCGGCGAAGGAGCCGAAGCGCGGCCCGCGTTCCTGACCTATCAGCACCTGATAGATCATCTGGAAGAAGGCGACGGAGACACCGGGTCCGCCCTCCGGGCTCTGCTTGGAATGATCCTGGTAGCGCTCGATCTTGCGCGCAACATTGAGGGCAGCGTTCTGGATTGCCTCGCTGTCGGCATCAGCCGGCAGCGCGGCGAGCGCTTCCGAAAGCTTGGTCAGCGCCTCGCGCTCGACCGCGTCGGCAGCACGGTACACTTTCGCCGGCTTCACGAAATCGTCGAAATAGCGGATGGCATATTCGGCCAGCCGGTCGAGCTCGGGATGGGTTGTCGGCGTCACACCCGGCGCGTGGCGCGAAATGAAACCCCACAGCACGTCCCTGTTCTGCGCATTCGAGGCGCTGACCAGGTTGAGCAGCAGCGAGAACGGAACCGGCAGGTCGACTGCCGGGGGATTGCCGTCATGCATGTGCCAGACCGGATTGCCCAGCCGCTCCTTCCAGTCCTGCCCCTGATAGGCAGAGAGGAACGTGTAATATTCGTCTACCGCCTTCGGGATGACGTCGAAATAAAGCTTCTTCGCGGTTCGCGGGCGCTGGAACATATAAAGGCTAAGGCTCTCGGTCGGCGCGTAAGTCAGCCACTCGTCGATGGTCAGCCCATTGCCCTTCGACTTCGAGATCTTCTGGCCGTTCTCATCGAGGAACAGCTCATAATTGAAGCCCTCCGGTGCCGGAGCATCGAGCGCGCGGCAAATCTGCCCGGCGAGCTTGACGGAATCGATCAGATCCTTGCCGGACATCTCGTAATCGACGCCGAGTGCTGCCCAGCGCATCGCCCAATCTGGCTTCCATTGCAGCTTGGCATGACCGCCGGTCACCGGCGTCTCGAAGCGCTCGCCGGTGTCCGGGTCGCGCCACACGATGGTGCCGGCGTCGAGCTTGCGCTCGTCGATCGCGACTTGCATGACGATGCCGGTCTTGGGATGGATCGGCAGGAAGGGCGAATAGCTCAGCGCCCGCTCCTCGCGCAGCGACGGCAGCATAATTGCCATCACCTTATCGAAGCGCTCGAGCATCTTGAGCAGCGTCGCGTCGAAGCGGCCGGAAGTATAATAGTCGGTCGAGGAAGCGAATTCGTAATCGAAGCCGAAACGGTCGAGGAAAGCGCGCAGCCGTGCGTTATTGGCGGCGCCGAAGGACGGATACTCATTGGAGAACGGGTCCGGTATCCTGGTCAGCGGCTTGCCGAGATAGGCGCGCAGCATGTCCTTGTTAGGCACATTGTCCGGCACCTTGCGCAATCCGTCCATGTCGTCGGAGAAGCACAGCAGCCGCGTCTTGACCTTGTCTTCAGTCAGCACGCGGAAGGCGTGGCGCACCATAGATGTGCGCGCCACCTCGCCGAACGTGCCGATGTGCGGCAGGCCGGACGGGCCGTAGCCGGTCTCGAACAGCACCGTTTCCGGGTAGCCGCTGCTCGCGTAGCGGGCGACGATCTTGTTCGCTTCCTCGAATGGCCACGCCTTGCTTTCGGCGGCGGCGGCGAGGACTTCCGGGCTGAGATCGATCGGCTGTTGTTCGGCCATGATGCTATTCCTGCAACTTTGCCAGCATCCATGCCGGCAGCCGCATGCTCTAGACCATGATCCCGAAAAGTGGAACCCGGTTTTCGGGCAGCACCGTGATCAGGCAAGAAGATTAAGAGCCCCCGTCCCGATAGTCAGGATGGATCAGGTTCCAAGGCGTGATCGGAGCGCCAACGATCGCGGCTGTTTTTCCTTGCGGCGCCGGTCCCTCGTTCCTAACTTCGGGACCGTCTCAAGGAGTTGTAAATGCCATTGTCGCCACACGAAGCCATGATCTACCTGATGGTCATCACCTCGGCGTCAGACCGCGACATGACCGACGTCGAACTGGCGCGGATCGGCGACGTCGTTCGATCCTGGCCGGTGTTTGAGGATTTCAACCAGGAGCGGCTGGTCGAGGTCGCCCAGGCCTGCCAGAAAATGCTGCATGAAAAGGATGGGCTGGAGGGCGTCCTGGCGCGCGTCGCCGAGGCGCTGCCCGAACGCCTGCGTGACACCGCCTATGCCGCCGCCTTCGAGGTCGCAGCTGTCGATCTCGAAATGCGCCTGGAGGAGGTGCGCGTCCTGCAGCTCGTCCGCCGGGAACTCGACCTCGATGCGCTGACGGTCGCCGCCATTGCGCGAGCCGCCAAGGCCCGCCTTCGCACGCTGACCTGAGCCGGCGGCCAAGCTCAGAAAAGACTGACGGGAAAATAGCGCAGATAGAACTCAGCGAACGTGCCTTTCACCGAGATTTCCTGCAGCGCGTAGTCGAAAGCGGCGGCCAGTGCCGGATCGTCGGCCCTAGTGGCGATTGCCATGCCTGAGCCGAGATATTCGGGCGCCAGATAGGGGCCGCCGGCAAAGCGGCAGCAGCCCGCTGCATCCGAACCGCCGAGCCAGAAGGCGAAACGCATGCCGTCGCCGAAGGCGGCGTCGATCTTGCCGGCTTTCAGCTCGCCATAAAGCTCCTCCGGCTTTGCGAACGGGACGATTTGGACGTCGCCGAAATAATCGCGCAGCATCCGCTCGTGCGCGGAGCCGGCGATCACGCCGACACGCTTGCTGCGCAGCTTGTCGAACATTGGTTCGGTCAGCGCCTGTGTCTTCAGCATGATGAAGCGTGCCGGAAATTGCAGGTAGGAGCGTGAAAATGCGTATTTCGACCGCGACTCCGGCGTCGCGGCGATGCCGGCAATGATCGCTTCGCCCTCGCCTTTCCCGAGCGCACCTTCGAGCTCGGCCCAGGGCAGCGCCTGGATCTGGCATTTTTCGGCAATGCCGAGCTCGGCGCAGATGGCGCGCGCCAGGTCGACATGGAAGCCCGACAGCCGGCCTGCCCCATCGAGGAAATTGAACGGCGGGAAATCCGTGGTGGTCAGGAATCGCAGCCGCGGCAGCGTCGAAAGGTCCGGCTTTGGCAGCCGCTCCTTGGCGTCCCAGAACACCGGCACCTGCGGCTCCGCGGCGAGCGCAGCAGCCGCAAGCGATTGCGCTCCGATCAATATCAAGATCAATGAAATGGATATGCGCCGAAACGCCACGCGACGACTCCGTCCGGTCTTGCCCCGCCTTTCGTACGAAATAACACAGGTTTTTGTACGAAAAAAACACAGGTACGACGGTTTTTGGTTTCATCATTGCAATTTAGGGATATTGTTTAGTGAGTTTGCAAGTGACTGCGTGATGCCGGCTGAAGAGGAGCAGTAGGACGCACAGGGGAGGCAGCTTTGCAGTCCGGGGTTGATGGCGTGGTGCGGGTTGATCACTGCCATTGGCCTCAAGAGCGGAAGGCAACATGGGGTAGATGTTGCGATGGGTCATTTCGATCGTACGCTGGAGTTGATAGATCAGTTGCAGCACGCCGGCACAGCCGCCGCCGTCTGCGAAAAGCTGCTGGGGGTAACAAGCGGGTTCGGGCTGACGGCGCTGATGGCCGGGACGGTTCCGCAACCTGGCACGCCGAGAAACCAGCAAAAGGACCATGTGCTGCTCTGCGACTGGCCGGCTGAATGGCTTGAGCGCTACGTCGCGCGCAACTACGTCGATCACGACCCCGTCGTCAGCCACATGAAGCAGCTTCAAGCGCCATTCCAGTGGCGGGAAGCATCTCAGGGCATCCGCATCGGCAAGAGCGGCGGCGAGGTGATGGGCGATGCCGGCGAATTCAAGCTGCGCGACGGGTTGGCCTTCCCGCTAATCACGCTCGATGGCCAGATCGTCATGGTGTCGCTAGGCGGCGAGGCTGTCGAATTGTCGAGCGCCGAGTTCGGGTTGGTGTCGCTGGTCTCGACTTATGCGATTGGCCGCGCAATGCAGCTCCACACCATGGCGGGCAAAACCATCGATCATGTCGAATTAACGCCGCGTGAGCGCGAATGCCTGCAATGGGCTGCTGTTGGCAAGTCCGAATGGGAGATTTCACAAATTCTCGGCATTTCGGAACACACGTCAGAGAAACACCTTCTTAACGCCAAAAGCAAACTCGGTGCCGTCAACCGGGTCCAGGCCGTCGCGGAAGCGATAAGGCGCGGCTATATTAACTAGGTCGGCCGCGCCGGCCTAGAAATTCTTGCTTGCGTGATCGCGTAATTTTTTTGGGAAAGCACGGCCGTATCTTCCTGTTGAAACTAGGAGACGGCAAATGCTTTTTTCCCTCACGACCCAGGAATTGATGGAACGGCCCGACCTCTGGGAGGCAGTTCATCGTTTGCGTTACAGAGTTTTCGTCGAAGAGATGGGATGGACCGATCTGCAGCGCCCTGATGGCCTCGAGATCGATCAATTCGACCACGACGAGGCAGTGCACCAGATCGTCATCCGCAATGGCGAGCTCGCCGGTTATCAGCGGATGTTGCCGACGACCCGAGCACATCTTCTAACCGATGTGCTGGCGGACCTTTATGAGGGAACCCCACCGTCGGGCCCGAATGTCTATGAACTGACCCGCTATGCGGTTGCGCCGGGATTCCGCGACGGTCGGCGCGGCGTGTCGACGGTCGGCACCGAGCTGATCGCCGGCTTCGTCGAGTGGGGTCTGAAGCGCAACGTCAACCAGGTGATCATCGAATTCGAGCCGATGTGGGTGCTTCGCGCGCTGCAGCTGCATTTCCTGGCAACGCCGCTCGGTTACCAGCGTACCTATGGCAACCAGCAGGTGGTTGCCACACTGCTCACCTTCAACGAGCACACGCTCGACGTGGTGCGTTCGCGCCGCAACCATTTTGCGCCGGTGCTGGCCAGAGGGTACCCGGACATGCTCGGACAGAGACGCGCCTCGTGAGATTGGAGAGAGGCCATGAACGTTCACTCAAAAGCAGAATTCCGCAATCACACGCTGATCGTCACGGTATCGTCGGGTGACGGCCGCCCGGTGCTGGACAGGCGGGCCTATGAAAGCCTGGCCAGGACATTCCACGAAGCCGCTGTCGACGACGACGTCCGCGTCGTGGTCCTGCGCGGCTTGGCCGGGTGCTTCTGCCTCGGTGCCGATTTCTCCGAATTTCTCGACGCCACCAAACATCGGCGACTGATCGCCGCCGTCACCGATATGTTCCGCACGCTGGCGACGTTCCCGAAACCGGTCCTTGCCTGTGTCGACGGCGACGCCGTCGGCGTCGGTTGCACCATCCTGTTCCACTGCGACATGGTGATCGCCTCGAGCAAGAGCACGTTTCGGGTGCCGTTCGTCGATTTCGGCCTGGTGCCGGACGCGGCGACCAGCATTCTGGCGCCGCAGAAGCTCGGCTATGCCGGGGCGTTCCGCTTCTTCTGCCTGGGCGACACGCTCGCCGCCGAAGATGCCAGGGCACTGGGCCTTGTCGGCGAGATCGTGACGGACGGCAGCGTCGAGGAAGCCACGTTGGCAAGAGCCAGGCAACTCGCCAAGAAGCCTGTCGCGGCGCTGCTACAGACGCGCGACCTGCTTAGGGGCGACACCGGCGCGCTCTGCGACCGCATCGACCAGGAGATCTCGCTTTTCCAGCAGGCGCTGCAGGACGACACCACGCTGAAGCGACTGCAGCGGATTGCCCGGCTGGCGGCATGAGAGCCGCGTATCGATGAGGTGAGCTTATTTTTCGAGGAAAGTCGGCCCTTCGCCGATGATCTTCTTGTCCTCCTTGCCGATGACGTCGAGGTAGCGGCCGTCATAGGGAAGCGAAAGGAGAATGCGCTGCATGACGGCCAGCCGAGCGCGCCGTTTGTCGTTCGCCCGCACAATGATCCAGGGCGCGAACTCCTTGTGCGTGCGCTCGACCATCAGGTCGCGCGCTTTGGTGTATTCGTCCCATTTGGTGATGCCGGCGATGTCGATTGGCGAAAACTTCCAGCTCTTCAGCGGGCTCCAGCGGCGGTCGTGGAATCGCTCGAGCTGCGTTTCCCGGCCGATGTTCAGCCAGAATTTGAAGAAATGTATGCCCTCGTTGCGGATCATCCGCTCGAAATGCGGAACCTCGTCCAGAAATTGCTCGTGCTGCTCGGGCGTGCAGAATCCCATCACCGGTTCAACGCCGGCGCGGTTATACCAGGAGCGGTCGAAGGTGACGAATTCGCCCGACGTCGGGAAGTGGTCGACGTAGCGCTGGAAGTACCATTGTCCAAGCTCGGTGGGCGTTGGCTTGGTCAGCGCCACGTTGCGCGCCGTGCGAGGGTTCAGATACTGGCGCAAAACGAAGATCGTGCCGCCCTTGCCGGCAGCGTCGCGCCCCTCGAACAGCGACATTACCCGCTTGCCCGTCGACTGCAGCCACGCCTGCGCCTTGACCAGCTCGATCTGCAGCTTCTCTAGCCTCTCGTCATACTCCTCGCTCTTCATCTTCTTGTCGTAAGGGTAACCGCCGGCGGTGAGCTTGCGGTCCTCGACCCAGTCGGGAAGCGCGGGGGCCTCGATGTCGAACGCCCTCTCCTTGCCGTCGATCATGATCTTCAGCGGCCCCGATGAGGGTGCGGCGGGGCTTTCCTTAGCGTTTTTCATCGAGGCGAACCTTTCCAGCTTCCGGACTCGTGCTATTGGGAGCCTTACTGCATCGGCCCGAAAATCGGAATCGATTTTCGGAAAGAACGATGCAGCAGATAAAGTGGTAGAGCGTCCTTTGTGCGTCCAATTGGACGCACTGCGCTCTAGCGCCGGTCCAGCAAGAAGTTCTTGAAGTGGCCGCAGACGGAGCGCAAATGGCCGACATCGGCACAGAGCGGAGAGGCAGGGCGCAAGCCGTCGCCATGCGGCTGTGGAACAGCCGCTGGCTGCTGGCGGCCGGCCTCGTTGCGGTTCTGATGGTCTATGGTTTTGCCGGCATGTCTGGCTATGTGGTGCTGCTGGCTGGCGCCGTGCTGGTTGCCGCTGCGATGCTGCCGGCCGGCATCGCCCGCCAATCGACCGAAAATGCCGCGGCCATCGAGTCGAGCGTGCAACAACTTTCCGGCGAATATCTCGCGGCGGCGGTTGCCGATCCGCTGATCATTTTCGATCGCTCCGCCGCCATCGTCCACGCCAACGCCGCTGCCTTTGCCGCCTTCGGCGGGATTGCCCCCGGCATGTCGCTGTCGCTGAAATTCCGCGCGCCGGAAATGCAGGGCTTGCTGGATAGTATCTTGGCGGGCAACGTCGCTTCGGACAGCGTCGACTACATAGAAAAGCTGCCGGTCGAACGAGCCTATCGGGTGAGCGCGTCTTCAGTCGGCCATGCCACGGATCTCTACGTACTGGTGTTCAAGGACCAGAGTGAGGCGCGCCGGATCGACAGAATGCGTGCCGACTTCATTGCCAATGCCAGCCACGAGCTGCGCACGCCTCTCGCCTCGATCGCCGGCTTCATCGAGACGCTGCGCGGGCCGGCCCGCAACGACCCCGCGGCGCGCGAGCAGTTCCTGCAGATCATGCAGAACCAGACCAGCCGCATGGCGCGCCTCATCGACGACCTTCTGTCGCTGTCGCGCCTGGAGATGAAGCCCTATCTCAAGCCGGGAACCGAGGTCGACCTGCGCCAGGCCATCGACAGCGTCATCGATTCGCTTGGGCCGCTCGCAAAGGAAAACGGCGTCGTCATCGAGCGTGATTTCGCGGAAGGGCCGCTCGACGTGCCCGGCGATCGGGACGAGCTTTTCCAGGTCTTCGAAAACCTGCTGGAAAACGCCTGCAAATATGGTCAGTCGGGCGGACGCGTCGTGGTGTCGATCATACGCAGCGACAGCGATCCCGAACCGGGCATCGACGTCACCATCAGGGACTTCGGCCCCGGCATCCCCGAAGAGCACATCCCGCGCATCACCGAGCGCTTCTACCGCGTCGACGTCGAGAACAGCCGAACCCAGAAGGGCACCGGCCTTGGCCTGTCCATCGTCAAGCATATCCTGACCCGCCACAACGCCAGACTCTCCATCAGGTCGGAGGTCGGCAAGGGTGCGGCGTTCACGGTCCATTTGCCGGCTCGCTAACGTAGTACTATCTCTAGCACATAATGGGCCGTTTCTTTTTTCTGTCATCCGGCTAGCGTATCAGCGGGGATTCGAGGGAACGACTCAACCACGAGATCCCGGGAAGGCATTTCGTCCATGCAGTCCGTGCATATCGTCAGCGCCTATGACGAGGAGCTGAAATATCTGTCGAAGCGCATCGCGGCGATGGGCGGGCATGCCGAGCGCATGGTCGAGCAGGCGGTCGCGGCGCTGGTCAATGCGGATCCGGGGCTTGCCCAGAAAGTCATTCGGGACGACCTGGTTCTAGATGAGGGACAGCGCGAGATCGACGACAAGGCGATCATCATCATCGCTAAACGCCAGCCGATGGCGACGGATCTGCGCGAGATCGTCGGCGCGATCCGCATCTCGGCTGACCTCGAACGGATAGGCGACCTCGGCAAGAACGTCGCCAAGCGGGTGGTTGCCGTCGCAGACGGGCGCCAGCCGAACAGCCTGTTCCGCGGCCTCGAGGCTTTGGCCAATCTGGCACTGACCCAGCTCAAGGAAGTACTCGACGTCTATGCGTCGCGGTCGGTGGAGAAAATCGGTTTCGTGCGCGACCGCGACGACCAGATCGACGCCATGTACACCTCTCTGTTTCGCGAATTGCTGACCTACATGATGGAAGACCCACGCAACATCACGCCCTGCACACATCTCCTGTTTTGCGCCAAGAACATCGAGCGCATCGGCGACCACGCTACCAACATCGCCGAGACGATCTACTATATCGTCACCGGCGATCAGATGCCGGCCGATCGTCCGAAGGGCGACAAGACGGACAAGATTATTCTTCCCGCAACCCAACCAGCGAAGTGAGTTCTCTCAGCACTGATGCGAATTTCGGATTCGCCACCTGACAGAAAATTGCGCTAAGCTTTCGACGCGCCGACTTCTCAGTTCCGCGATGAAGGCCCCGCCTTCAGGAGGCTGCGATGGAATACGTCCGCGAGTTTGCTCCTGCGCCGCCGATGTCGGGTATAATCGCTTGCGGCGTCTATACGGCTGGGCGGCGCATCGCCGACATTCCGATCGAGGAAGCCGGCGAATGGGCCGGGAAGCCGGGTCACGTGGTCTGGATCGGACTGCTGGAGCCCGACCGCAATTTGCTGCTGCGCGTCCAGGCGCAATTCCATCTGCATGAGCTGGCGATCGAGGACGCCGAGCATCCGCACCAGCGACCGAAGATCGAGCAATATGGTGATGCCCTGTTCATAGTTGCCCGCACGGCGCAGCTGATCGAGAGCCGCGTCACCTTCGGCGAGACGCATCTGTTCGTCGGCGCGGGCTACATTGTCAGCGTCAGGCATGGCCCGTCGACCTCCTACGCCGCCGTTCGGCAGCATTGGGAAAGCTGCCCGCATTCCCTTGCCAAGGGCGAGGATTTCGTCCTCTACGCCATTCTCGATTTCATCGTCGACAACTATATGCCGGTGCTTGAGCAGATCGAAAACGAGGTCGAGGCGATCGAGGACAAGGTTCTGCTGAAACCGATGACCGGCTCCGATATCGAACGGCTTTATATGCTGCGCCGCGATCTCTTGCGCCTGCGTAATGCGGCCCTGCCGCTGGTGGAGGTCTGCCGGCGGCTCACCAGCGCCGATCTGCCGCAAATCCACACAGCCATGCACCCGCTGTTTCGCGACGTCACCGACCACATCCGCACTGTCCAGGAAAAGATCGACAGCCTGCGTGAGGTTCTCGCCTTCGCCTTCGAGGCGAGCCTTCTGGTCGGTCAAAGCCAGGAGACGGCGATCTCCAAGAAGCTTGCCTCATGGGCCGCAATCTTGGCCGTGCCGACGGCATTCGCCGGCATTTACGGCATGAATTTCAGCGACATGCCGGAACTGAGGATGGAATATGGTTACCCGGCCGTCCTGGCGGCAATTGCCCTGATCTGCACGTTTCTTTACTGGCGGTTTCGCAAGAATGGGTGGCTATGAAGTGGGTGAATGGTGAATAGGGCTAGACAAGAGCCTTGCTTTCTTACTCCAAGCTCAGCCCGCCACCATTCACCATTCACCATTCACCATTCACCATTCACCTGCTCCGCCGCCGCTCCGATGCCGGCTGGAACGCCACGCGGGCGTGGTACTTGCAGTAGGGGCCGGTTTCGGCTGCGTCGTTGCCGCAGAAATGGAAGTCTTCCGAAAGCGGATCGCCGTTCGGCCATTTGCAAGTGCGCTCGTTGAGTTCGACAAGTTGCAGATGCCGCGAGATCGGCACGACGACGTTCTCGACCGGGCGGATATAGTGGCGCGCCACCGGTTCGGCATCGAACTGCGCCTTGAGCGCGGTCGCACCGATCGACATCGAGGTGGTGGCATGGCGCGTGGCGCTTGCTGCCCGGGACACCGATTTCTGGATCGTCGATCCCTGCACCGTCTTCTTCTGGCGTGCCGGTGAGGCGGTCGTGCGTCCGCGACCGGACAGTTTCAGCCGGTGCACTTTGCCGATGACCGCATTGCGGCTGACCCCGCCAAGCTGTGCGGCGATCTGGCTGGCGCTGAGGCCCTCCGACCACAATTTTCTGAGAAGTTCGACTCGCTCGTCAGTCCAGTTCATGAGACCGCGCTCCTGCTGAAACGTGCGGCAATCGGAATCCATTCCCGACCCGGCTTCTGCCGGGCAGACACCACATATATCGGGTGATTAGGTCCGCCGCACGAAATCTAGTTATTTCTCTACTACAATTACCTTATGCGCTGACTCGGTGACAAGAGTCCCAAGGCCAACACGAATCGGTTTTTTCGGTTTTCCCCAACTTGCCCGGTCGCTTATGAGCCGGCGTTATGCTGGGGGGCTTGCCGCGCGACCTTGCGCGACCTTTTCGTTGACTTCACGGCCGAAAAACACGATAAGCCACAAGGGCCGCCGCTTTGGCGGCTTTTTGATTTTTCCGGTTCCGGAGACGCATATAATGAGCGGTTCGGCGCTTTTCGAGACCTTTGTTCGCGCACCCCTGGCTTTCGACCACGGTGAAGGCACCTGGCTGGTCACCGACAAGGGCGAGCGATATCTCGATTTCGCCGGCGGCATCGCCGTGAATTCGTTGGGCTACAGCCATCCGCATCTGGTCGCGGCCCTCACCGAGCAGGCCGCCAAGCTCTGGCACGTCTCCAATCTGTACGAGATTCCTGGACAGAGCCGGCTCGGCGAGCGGCTGGCCGACGCAAGCTTCGCCGACAAGGTGTTCTTCACCAATTCCGGCGCAGAGGCGCTCGAATGCGCCATCAAGACGGCGCGGCGCTACCACTTCGTCAAGGGCCATCCCGAGCGCTACCGCACAATCACCTTCGAAGGCGCCTTCCACGGCCGCACCCTGGCGACCATCGCCGCCGGCGGCCAGTACAAGTATCTGGAAGGTTTCGGCCCCAAGGTCGACGGCTTCGACCAGGTCGGCTTCGACGATGTGGATGCCGCCGAGAAGGCGATCACGCCTGAAACCGCGGCGATCCTGATCGAGCCGGTGCAAGGGGAGGGCGGCATCAGGCAAGTGCCGACGCAATCGCTGAAGCGGCTCAGGCAGCTCTGCGATCAGCACGGACTGCTCCTGATTTTCGACGAGGTCCAATGCGGCGTCGGCCGCACCGGAAAGCTGTTCGCGCATGAGTGGGCGGGTGTCACACCCGACCTCATGGCGGTGGCCAAAGGCATCGGCGGCGGCTTTCCGATGGGTGCCTGCCTCGCCACCGACGAGGCAGCGGTCGGCATGACCGCCGGCGTGCACGGCACCACCTTCGGCGGCAATCCGCTGGCAATGGCGGTCGGCAACGCCGTGCTCGACGTGGTGCTGGAAGACGGCTTTCTCGAAGACGTCCGGCGCAAGGCACTGCTGTTGAAGCAGGGGCTCGCTGGCGTCGCCGACGAATTTCCGGATGTTATCGAAAGCATCAGGGGCACCGGCCTGATGCTCGGGCTTAAATGCGCGATGCCCAACACCAAGGTCACGGTGGCACTGCGTGACCAGCATCTCTTGACGGTTCCGGCCGGCGACAACGTTATCCGCCTGCTACCGCCTCTCACCGTCACCGACGCCGAGATCCACGAAGCGCTCGAGCGCATTCGTGCCGGCGCCAAGAGCCTGGCAGATGCCATCGTCGCTGCCGCTGCGAAGTAATCCTGGAATTTCTGATGTCCCTTCGCCATTTCACCGATCTTTCCGCCGTTTCCGAAGGCGATCTGCGCTTCATGCTCGACGACGCAGCGGTGCGAAAGGCAAGGCTCAAGGCCGGCGAACGCAGCAAGCCGCTCGAAGGCAAGGTGCTGGCGATGATCTTCGACAAGCCGTCGACGCGCACGCGCGTGTCGTTCGACGTCGGTATGCGGCAGTTGGGTGGCGAGACGATCATGCTGACCGGCACCGAGATGCAGCTTGGCCGCTCGGAGACCATTGCCGACACGGCCAAGGTGCTGTCGCGCTATGTCGATGCCATCATGATCCGCACCACCTCGCATGACCGGCTGCTGGAACTGACGGAAAACGCTACGGTCCCCGTCATCAACGGGCTGACCGACGAGACCCATCCCTGCCAGCTGATGGCCGACATCATGACCTTCGAAGAGCACCGCGGTCCGGTGGCCGGTAAAACGATCGCCTGGACCGGCGACGGCAACAACGTGCTGCATTCGCTGCTGGAGGCATCCGCGCGGTTCCATTTCAAGCTGAACGTCGCCGTGCCCGAGGGCAGCGAACCGGCCCAGAAGCATGTCGACTGGTCGAAAGCCAATGGCGGCAAGCTGAAATTCAGCCGTTCGCCCGAGGAGGCCGTTCACGAGGCCGACTGCATCGTCACCGACTGCTGGGTGTCGATGGGCCAGGAGCACCGTGCCCGCGGCCACAATGTCTTCCTGCCCTATCAGGTCAATGCGGCACTGATGGCGAAAGCCAAGCCGGACGCGCTGTTCATGCACTGTCTACCGGCGCATCGCGGTGAGGAGGTTACCGACGAGGTCATCGACGGACCGCATTCGGTGGTGTTCGATGAGGCCGAGAACCGGCTCCATGCCCAGAAGGCGGTCTTGGCCTGGTGCCTGGGCGCTTGATACGAGCCGCGGTGATCCGGGCCGGCCTGATCTGCGCCGCCTTGATCTGGGCCGCCTTGATCCGGGAGTTGGTGGTGCCTATCTCAGGCGCATCACGCAAATCGAGCGCGTCTCGTCGCATGCGCCCCGGAGGGCGGCATCGCCGCGCCCCGGAGCTTTGTCATGTTGGAAACTCATCAATTGGCTGAACATAAACCCAAGCTCGGCGAATTCGGCTACGCCGGCGACGACCATGTCGTGCCGTTCGAGGTCGGCCCGCTCGACGTGCGCGGTCGCACCGTCCAGCTCGGGCCGATGCTCGATGCTATTCTCAGCCGCCACGACTATCCCGAGCCGGTCGCCCGGCTCCTGGCTGAAGCCTGTGTGTTGACGGTATTGCTCGGAACTTCGCTGAAGTTCGAGGGCAAGTTCATTCTGCAGACCCGCACCGACGGGCCGGTCGACATGCTGGTCGCGGATTTCTCCACGCCGCACGCGCTGCGCGCTTATGCCCGCTTCGATGCCGACCGGCTGCAGGCTTTGACTTCTGCCGGCGAGACGTCACCGCAGACGCTGCTCGGCAGCGGCGTCCTGGCGCTGACCATCGACCAGGGCGCTCACACACAACGCTACCAGGGCATCGTCCAGCTCGACGGCGTCACACTGGAAGATGCCGCACGCACTTATTTCCGCCAGTCGGAGCAGATTCCGACCGACCTCCGGCTTTCGGTTGCCAAGCTTCTGACGCCCGGCGTCGGCGGTGCCCGCGAGCAATGGCGGGCCGGTGGCCTGCTGGCACAATTCCTGCCGCAGTCGGCGGAGCGCATGCGCGTACCCGACCTTCCCGGTGGCGACGGCGATCCGCGTGAGGAAATCCACGACCCGACCGACAATTCCTGGCAGGAGCTGCTGGCGCTGGTTGGTACTATTGAACCGACCGAGCTGATCGATCCGACGATCGGCGCCGAACGGCTGCTTTACCGGCTTTTCCACGAGCATGGCGTCCGCGTGTTCGGCGGGGTGCCGGTCGCCGACCAGTGCTCATGCTCGAGGGAGAAGATCCACGGCATCCTCGAAGGCTTTTCCGCCGAGGAGATCAGGGACAGCACCGAGGATGGCAGCATTCACGTCGCCTGCGAATTCTGCTCGAAGCAATATGACTTCGACCCGGCGGAGTTTGCAGCGGCCGGATGACGGCCGTCAATTGACGGTGCGCCGCATTCCCGGCAAGTCGAGCGAGAAGGCGGGGATGGCGACGTCGAACGTCTCGCCCCGCTTGTTGCGCATGGTGTAGTGCCCGACCATGATGCCGGACGGCGTCGAGAGCGGGCATCCAGACGTATACTGATAGCTGTCGCCGGGGTTGAGTCCGGGTTGCTCGCCGACGACCCCGGGGCCGCGCACTTCCTCGACCTTGCCGGTGCCGTCGGTAATGTGCCAGTAGCGCGACAGAAGCTGCACGAACTCATCCGACTGATTGTCGATGGTCACCTGATATCCCCAGACATAGCGGTTTTGCGGCGGGTCGGAGTGATCCTCCAGATAGAACGGCCTGACCTGCACTTCGATGTTGCGGGTGACGGCGCTGTACATAAACTGCTCCAAAGCAATGTAGATGGAACTTCGACGCTCAGCGCAGTTTGATCAACGATGCGCGTCATCTCCTTGCCCGACTCGAGCGCAGGTGCCGAAAAACAATGTCATTTAAGTGACACATGACAATGATGGTGTGCAGGCTTGTGCCGGGCGACTCAGCGTTCTGTCGAATTGTTGAAAACGGCCGTCATGCGGCCGGCACTTCTGGAGTGACCAGATCTCGATGGAACCGACATTCGCAGCCGCCCTCCTTTCCATAGCCCTCCTTCTTTCAAATCTCGCCAGCATCCTGTTAGCTTCGCTGAAGCTGAAGCGACCAGGCAGGATCGCACCGCCCGCGGCCAACGCGCCGCCGGTATCGATCGTCATCCCGGCGCGCGGCGTCGAGCCGTTTGCCGAAGAGACGCTGGAGCGCGCCTTCTCACTCGACTGGCCGCGCTACGAACTCATCTTCTGCGTTGCCCATGCCGACGACCCGGTGGTCAAGCCGATCACCGCCGCAATGGCGCGCTTTCCAGCTATTCGCGCCCGTCTTCTAGTCGGTGACGACCGCATCAGCGGCAATCCAAAACTCAACAATTGCGTGAAGGGTTGGGAAGCGGCGCATTATAGCTGGGTCATCCTTGCCGATTCCAACGTGCTTATGCCGAGCGACTACGTCCAGCACCTGATGGCGGCGTGGCGGCACGACACCGGCCTCGTCTGCTCGACGCCGATCGGCTCGCGGCCGGACGGCTTCTGGGGGGAGGTCGAATGCGCCTTTCTCAACACGCTGCAGGCACGCTGGCAGTACGCCGGAGAGGCGCTCGGCCTCGGCTTCGCGCAGGGCAAGAGCATGTTGTGGAATAAGCCGATGCTCGACGCCAATGGCGGCATCTGCGCGCTTGCTGCCGAGATCGCCGAAGACGCCGCCGCGACCAAGCTGGTCAACGGGTTCGGACTGCGGGTCAATCTTGTCGCCTCGCCCTTCGAACAGCCGCTCGGCCGGCGCACGTTTGGCGAGATCTGGTCGCGGCAGGCGCGCTGGGCGCGGCTGCGCCGCGTCACCTTCGCGCTGTTCTTCGCCCCCGAGATCCTGATCGGCGCAGCGCCGCCGCTGGTGCTTGCGCTGATCGCGGCGGCTGACGCCGGCGTCAGCCTGCCGGCAACCGCCATCGCCGTGCTGGTCGCGGCCTACCTGCCGGAATGCGCCTTGGCCTCGGCCAAGGGATGGCACCTGTCGCTGCGCACCATCCTGGCGATGATGGCGCGAGACCTGATGCTTCCCGCCATTTGGGCGCGCGGATGGCTGAGCGGCGCCGTCGACTGGCGCGGCAATGTGATGACTATCCAGACCAAGGCCGTCGCGGAGCTGGAAGAGACCCCGTCCGGCGCCTGATCGGCGCGTCCCCGCTCGCCTCTGTTCGGCCAGCCCTTATCCGGCAACTCTCAGTGCCTGCTCGATGTCTTCGAGCAGGTCGTCGGCGTCCTCAAGGCCAACTGACAGCCTGAGCGTTCCCGGTCCGATGCCGAGCTCGGCGCGGGCCTCATCGGTCAAGTTCTTGTGCGTCGTCGTCGCCGGATGGGTGATCAGGCTCTTGGCGTCGCCGAGATTGTTGGAAATCAGCACGACGTCGAGTGCGTTCTGGAAGGCAAAGGCCGCCTGCTTGCCGCCCTTCACATCGAGGCAAATCAGCGTCGAGCCGCCCGACATCTGCTTCTGGACCACGGCCGCTTGCGGGTGGTCGGCGCGGCCGGGATAGATGACGCGGGCGATTTGCGGGCGCTCGGCCAGGAAATCCGCGATGCGGCCGGCACTTTCCGTCTGCTGGCGTACGCGTAGCGGCAGCGTCTCCAGGCCTTTCAGCAGCGTCCAGGCATTGAAGGGCGAGAGGCTTGGGCCGGTGTGGCGGAAATAGTCATGCAGGTTCTCGTCGATCCATTTCTTGTCCGACAGAACGATGCCGCCAAGACAGCGCCCCTGGCCGTCAATATGCTTCGTGGCCGAATAGACGACGATGTGGGCGCCGAGCTGCAGGGGTTTCTGCTGCAAGGGCGTAGCGAAGACATTGTCGACGATCAGCCTGGCGCCGATCGAATTGGCAAGTCCCGCGACGGCGGCAATGTCGACTACCTCCAGCGTTGGATTGGTAGGGCTTTCCAGGAAAAACAGTTTGGTGTTGGGCTTGACCGCCTTTTCCCAATTGGCGATGTCGGTGCCGTCGACCAGCGTTGCCTCAATGCCGTATTTCGGCGCCAGCGTCTCGACCACCCAGCGGCAGGAGCCGAACAGCGCGCGCGCCGCCACGATATGGTCGCCCGCCTTGGCGCTGCACAGCAGTGCTGCCGTCACCGCCGCCATGCCGGATGCCGTGGCGCGCGCGTCCTCGGCTCCTTCCAGCGCGCACATGCGTTTCTCAAACATGTCGACCGTCGGATTGGCATAGCGCGAATAGATGAAGCCCGGCTCCTCGCCCTTGAAGCGCGCCTCCGCCGCTTGCGCCGTCTCGTAGACATAGCCTTGGGTGAGATACATCGCCTCGGAGGTCTCGCCGAAGCCGGAACGCAGCGTTCCGGCATGCACGAGTGCGGTCTGAGGCTTCCAGTCGCGCTTCTTGGTCATCATTCTATCCAAACACCAAAATTGGTCCAAACAACAAAAAACCGGTCGCGAAAGTCGCAACCGGTCCATATGGCCTTGCGGCCCGACGGTCCTTTAGCGACTTGTTTAACGTGGCTGCAAGCCGACCGGCCAAATCACCACGGGATAACGAGCTTTAGACCCGCGCCACGCTTGCGTCAATTGCCGGCATGATTAAGAGGGTTGTACCAAGCAGGTGCCAAAGGCGTCCATGGTCGGACCTGCGACAGAACAAGACCTCGCCCGGCGTTCGAACGGAGCCAGACCCTTGCGGCAGACAGGCATTCTTCCCGATCAGGATATTTCCACGCTGTTCCAGACGGGCGCGCTGAAATCGCCGCGCACGCTCGATGCCGATCAGATCCAGCCGGCCAGCCTTGACCTCAGGCTCGGCGACAAGGCCTGGCGAGTGCGTGCTTCCTTCTTGCCCGGCCCGGACCACAGGGTTGTCGACAAGCTCGACCGGCTGAAGCTGCACGAGATCAACCTCGCCGAAGGTGCCGTGCTGGAAACCGGCTGCGTCTACATCGTGCCGCTGCTCGAGAGCCTGGCGCTGCCCGCGCATATTTCCGCCTCCGCCAACCCGAAAAGCTCGACCGGACGGCTCGATATCTTCACTCGGGTGATGACCGACCGCGGCCACGAGTTCGACAAGATCGCCGCAGGCTATGAAGGTCCGCTCTATCTGGAGGTCAGCCCGCGCACTTTCCCGATCGTCGTGCGGACCGGCTCGCGGCTGTCGCAGGTCAGGTTCCGCACCGGCAATGCGCTCTTGTCGGAAAACGAGCTGCACGAGTTGCACCACGCCGAAATGTTGGTCGCCACCGAACCACCCAACATCTCAGGCGGGGGCATCGCGCTGTCGATCGACCTCGACGGCGACAAGGATGGGCTTGTCGGCTATCGCGGCAAGCACCACACCGGCCTGGTCGACGTCGACAAGCGCGCCGCGCAGGATGTCGTCGATTTCTGGGAGCCGCTCTACAAGAGCGGTGCCGGCGAGCTGGTGCTCGATCCGGACGAATTCTATATTCTGGTGTCGCGCGAGGCGGTGCATGTGCCGCCGCTCTACGCGGCCGAAATGACGCCCTTCGATCCGCTGGTCGGCGAGTTCCGCGTCCATTATGCCGGTTTCTTCGACCCGGGTTTCGGCCATTCGGCGTCGGGCGGCACCGGCAGCCGGGCGGTGCTCGAGGTACGCAGCCACGAAGTGCCGTTCATCCTCGACCACGGCCAGATCGTCGGACGGCTGGTCTACGAGCACATGCTGAAACGGCCGCAGGCGCTCTACGGCACAGATCTAGGCTCGAACTATCAGGCGCAGGGCCTGAAACTGTCCAAGCATTTCCGCACCGCGCGCTGAGCTTTTTCGCAAGCCGTCAGCTGCGAAACAGATATTCTTTCGCGGCGCCAAGGCAGCCATGAAACTGACCGACAAAGAGCAGTTCTCGCACTGCCAATCGCCTCTTCCCCCAAAATCCTCTGGTTTGCTTCTCGTCGTCAAGTGAGGCGCTTGAGCTGGACTGCAAGGGGAACAACTGCTTGCCGAGACATCCCAGCACATGGGCTCTGGCGGAGTCGATACCGCAGGCTCTGCCATTGTCGTTCAGTCTGTCAGCGCGGAGTGCGGACGTCATGCGATCCGCGTTGCGCATCAGAAAGCTCACTTGCGATTTCGAATAACCGGTGGCCAGAAGCCGGTTAGTCGTCGACATCCGGGCCTCGCGATAGGATTTTGCGCTGCATTGTCCGGCGCTGTAAGCCGCTGGCGAGAAATAGGCGAGGAACAGCACTAAACTTACGAACACAGTGCCAATCCGCAGGCCGTTCATTTCTCGCCCCTGAATTATGTCACCAGTTTACAACGCCTTCACCGCCACCTTCACCGGCTGCTCGATTTCAAGCGGGTTGCGCAGCGGCAGGCCGAAATCCTGCGCCTCGATTTCGAATACGTCGCCGGCCTCGGTCCTGATGCCGTCGGCGAAGGACAGCGTCGCCGTGCCGAACATGTGCACATGCACGTCGCCCGGCTGGCGGAAGGCCGAGTATTTGAAGTGGTGATGCTCGAGATTGCCAATGGTGTGCGACATGTTCGCCTCGCCCGACAGGAACGGCTTTTCCCAAAGCAGCTTGCCGTCGCGCAGGATGCGTGAAGCGCCGCGGATGTCGGGCGGCAGGTCGCCGATCAGGATCTCCGGCCCGAACGAGGCGTTGCGCAGCTTGGAATGGGCGAGGAAGAGGTAGTTCACGCGCTCGGTGACGTGGTCGGAAAACTCGTTCGACAGGGTGAAGCCGACACGGAACGGGGCGCCGTCGTCACCGATCACATAGATGCCGGCAATTTCCGGCTCCTCGCCGGCATCCTGAGCGAAGGCCGGCGACATAAGCGCCGCACCGGGCGCCACCGCCATGGTGCCGTTGCCCTTGTAGAACCATTCCGGCTGCACGCCGATCTGGCCCTTCGCCGGCTTGCCGCCCTCAAGCCCCATGCGGAACATCTTCATGGAATCGGTCAGCTGTTCCTCGCCGTCCGTGCTGAGCTTCTTGTGCATGGAATCGCGGGTCGCGGCGGAGCCGAGATGCGTCAGCCCGGTGCCGGTGAGATGGAGATGCGCCGGATCGGGATGGTTGATCGGCGACAGCAGCCGTCCCTTCTTGTAGGCTGCGTCCAGATCGATGGTTTCGCCGAAGCCCTTGCGCTCGATCAGGGCGACAAGCCCGCTGCCGGTACGCGCGGCTTCCATCGCCAGCGAATAGACGCTGCGGGCGCCGTTGATGACGCGGGTCTTGCCGCCGTTGCGCGCAACGACGCGGATCGTCTCGGCGTCGTCGAGGATCTGTGAGATCAGCATGGTAACCCTCTCTGAATTGCGGGCTTGGCGTGCCTTTCTCGGCAAACCCTGCCCAGCGCGGTTCGGACCCTTGTCCGCGCCTCGGTTGAAATTCTTCGTCCGGATTGCGCTCGCGGATCAGGTCCCTCGGGGGACTTCTTTGCGCCGCCCGGCAGCGCCGCGATGTGACCCGTATGCCTCCTGGTTGCCTCTCAAGCCTTGTTCTTGTTGTAGACGTCGAAGACGACGGCGCCGAGCAGCACCAGGCCTTTGACCACCTGCTGCCAATCGACATTGACGCCCATGATCGACATGCCGTTGTTCATGACGCCCATGATGAAGCCGCCGACCACCGCGCCGATCACCTGGCCGACGCCGCCCATCGCCGAAGCGCCACCGATGAACACCGCGGCGATGACGTCGAGCTCGCTGCCGAGGCCGGCCGCCGGCACAGCCTGCCCCAGGCGCGCTGCGATAATCAGGCCGCCGAGTGCCGACAGCACGCCCATATTGATGAACACCATCAACGTCAGCCGTTCGGTCTTGATGCCCGATAGCTGGGCTGCCTTGACATTGCCGCCCATCGCATAGATGCGACGGCCGATCGTCATGCGTTTGGTAACGAAGACGAACAACGCGATCAGCACGCCCATCACCATGAGAACGATGGGGAGGCCCCTATAGGTGGCGAATTGGTAGACGAGAAACAGCGCCAGCGCGCTGATCACCAGGGTCTTGACGACGAACAGCGAGAAGGGCTCGGCTTCGTAGCCATGTTTCTCGCGGGTGCGCCGTGCCCTGAGCCCGAAATAGGCATAGGCGAGCACGGCGACGAGGCCGATCACGATCGTCGTCAGGTGCAGCGTCAGGCCGCTGCCGACAATGGTTTTGCCGGCGGCGTTCACGGTTGGCGGTATCAGCGTCAATGGGCCGATCAGGTCCGGAATGAAGCCGGAACTGAGCGCCTTGAAGCCGACGGGAAGCGGCCCTACGGAAGACCCGCCACCCAGCAGCGCCTGGCAGATGCCGCGGAAGATCAGCATGCCCGCCAGCGTGACGATAAAGCTCGGTATTCGGTGATAGGCAATCCAGTAGCCTTGTGCCGCGCCGATCGCACCACCGACGATCAGGCAGATGATCGACACCACCAGCGGATTGCTCAATGGGCCAAGCGGCCAGATGACCATCATCATCGCCGCCAGTGCGCCGATGAAGCCGGCGACGGAGCCGACGCTGAGATCGATGTGACCCGAAACGATCACCAGAAGCATGCCCAGCGCCATCACGATGATGAAGCTGTTCTGCTGCACGAGATTGCTGAGGTTCACCGGCTTGAACAGCGTTCCGGACGTGGTGAACTGGAAGAACACCATGATTGCGATCAACGCCAGCACCAACCCGTATTCGCGCAGGTTGGTGACCAGCGCCGAGACGGCAATGCGAGGTCCCTGTTGTAGATCCTGGGCAACGCCGGTCTGCGGCCCGGGAGCGCTTTCGGTGCTCATGATGCTTTTCCTTCTCCGCGGACGATGGCGCGCATTATCTTTTCCTGGCTGGCGTCGCTTGCCGCCATTTCGCCGACGATGCGTCCTTCGTTCATGACGTAGATGCGGTCGGTGATGCCGAGCAGTTCGGGCATTTCCGACGAGATGACGATGATTGCCTTACCCTCGGAGGCGAGACGCGCGATGATCGTATAGATTTCATACTTGGCGCCGACGTCGATACCGCGTGTCGGCTCGTCGAGGATCAGCACTTCCGGATTGGCGAACAGCCATTTCGACAGCACCACCTTCTGCTGATTGCCGCCAGAAAGGTTGCCGGTCATCTGGTAGACGCTCGAGGCGCGGATATTGGTCCTGCCGCGATAATCGTTGGCGACCGAAAGCTCGCGCAAATCGTCGATCACGCCGTGGCGCGACACGCCGGGCAGGTTGGCCAGCGTGATGTTGTGCTTGATGTGGTCGATCAAGTTGAGACCGTAGGTCTTGCGGTCCTCGGTAACGTAGGCGATGCCGTGTTCCACCGCCTTGCTCACCGAAGAGACGTCGATCGGCTTGCCGTTGAGGAACACCTCGCCGGTGATGCGACGGCCATAGGACCGGCCGAACAGGCTCATGGCAAACTCGGTCCGGCCGGCGCCCATGAGCCCGGCAATGCCGACCACTTCGCCCTTGCGGGCGTTGAGGTTGATACCCTTGATGACCTGCCGCTCGGCATGGATGGGGTGATAGACCGACCAGTTTTTCACTTCGAGAACGGTCTCGCCAATCTTCGGCTCGCGCGGCGGATAGCGGTCGTCGAGCGAACGGCCGACCATCGAGGTAATGATGCGGTCCTCCGAGATGTCCTTCTTGGCCAGCGTCTCGATGGTCCGCCCGTCACGGATGATGGTGACCTTGTCGGCGACCCGGTTCACCTCGTTGAGCTTGTGCGAGATCAGGATCGAAGTGATGCCTTGCCGCTTGAATTCGAGCAGCAGATCGAGCAGCGCCTGGCTGTCCTTTTCGGACAGGCTCGCGGTCGGCTCGTCGAGAATGAGCAACTTCACTTCCTTGCTGAGCGCCTTGGCGATCTCGACCAGCTGCTGCTTGCCGACGCCGATATTGGTGATCAGCGTGTTGGGGTCTTCCTTGAGGCCGACCTTCTTGAGCAGGGCGCTGGTGCGCGCCTCATTGGCATTCCAGTCGATGACGCCGTATCTGGCGTGCTCGTTGCCGAGAAAGATGTTTTCGGCGATCGACAGCATCGGCACCAGCGCAAGCTCCTGGTGGATGATGACGATGCCCTTGCGCTCGCTGTCATGGATGCCTTTGAAATGGCACTCATCGCCGCGATAGATGATCTGGCCGTCATAGGTGCCGGACGGATACACACCCGACAGCACCTTCATCAGCGTCGACTTGCCGGCGCCGTTCTCGCCGACCACGGCATGGATCTCGCCTTCCTCGACCATGAGCTTGACGTTCGACAGCGCCTTGACGCCGGGAAACGTCTTGGTGATGTCGCGCATCTCCAAAATCGTCGATGCCATTGAGAATACCACTCCTGCGAGGTCCGCAAACAATACCGGGCTGGCTCGCCAACGAAAAGGGGCCCTGCCTGCGCAGGACCCCAGGCTTTGTAACCGCGATTACTTCAGCTCTTCGGCCTTGATGTAGCCGGAGTCGACCACCAGGGCCTGATAGTTCGACTTGTCGACGTCGTGCGGTGTCAACAGGATCGAGGGAACGACCTTGACGTCGTTGTTGTAGGTCGTGGTGTCGAGGCCTTCCGGCTTGCCGCCCGAGAGCACCTTGTCGACGAGTTCGACCGTCGCCTTGGCGAGTTCGCGGGTGTCCTTGAACACGGTCGAATACTGTTCGCCGGCGATGATCGCCTTGACCGAAGCGGTCTCGGCGTCCTGTCCGGTGACGATCGGCCATGGCTGATCGGCGGTGCCGTAGCCTACGGCGCGCAGCGAAGCGATGATGCCGCGCGACAGGCCGTCATAGGGCGAGAGCACGCCATCGACGCGGCTGCCGTCCGAGTAGTTGGCGGAGAGCAGATTGTCCATGCGGGCCTGGGCGGTTGCCGCCAACCAGCGCAGCGTGCCGACCTTGTCCATGCCCATCTGGCCGGACTTCACGACGAGGGTCTTGTCGTCGATCAGCGGCTGAAGAACCGACATGGCGCCGTTATAGAAGAAGAACGCATTGTTGTCGTCCGGCGAACCGCCGAACAGCTCGATGTTGAACGGGCCCTTCTTCTCGGAATAACCGAGACCCTTGAGCAGCGATTTGGCCTGGATGACGCCGACGCCGAAATTGTCGAAGGTGGTGTAGTAGTCGACATTTGGCGTCTTCTTGATCAGGCGGTCGTAAGCGACGACGACAACGCCGGCGTCATTCGCCTTCTGCAGCGCATCGCCCATCGTGGTGCCGTCGATCGAAGCGATGATCAGCGCCTTCGGGCCCTTGGTGATCTCGTTTTCCAGCTGGCTGAGCTGGTTCGGAATGTCGTCCTGCGCGTACTGCAGGTCGACAGTGTAGCCCAGAGCCTCGAGCTGGGACTTGACGGCGTCGCCGTCGTTGATCCAGCGCTGCGAGGTCTTGGTGGGCATCAGCACGCCGATCAGGCCTTCGCCCGCCTGCGCCGGCAGCGTCATGGCCGCGATGCCTAGGGCCGCGACGGCGGCCAGTGTCTTGACAATCTTCACATTAACTCTCCCTGGTTGATGGACGCGTACCCTTGGGTTTCGTGGGCCGCGCAATCGTGCAGGAGCGCCAAACGCGCCGCTGCCGTCAATCGATCTCCGGTATCCTCCCAATCGGCCCCGAGACTCTGGTTTCATCGATACGAGTTTTCCCTCGTCACCGACCGTCAAGCCTCAGGACGCGCGAAGGGTGTGTCGCTTTGCCATAACTGTCAAATGCGATCTTTGATGGTTGCTATATCGAGACTGATATGGCTTAGGCTAGTGACGACGCTGCCGGATCCAGCCAGGGCGCCGGGCGTAAGAGTAGGGAAGAATCATGGCGGCGCTGCGAAATCCTGATGGAATATCAGCCAGTTACGATGAAATTCCGGGTGATGGCGGAACCTTGCTGCGCAGCGGCTTGAGCCTGCGTCACATGCGCATGATCGCAGCCCTCGACGAGCACGGCCGGGTGAGCGCCGCGGCCCAGGTCATGAACATCTCGCAGCCGGCGGCCTCGCGCATGATCGCCGAGATGGAGGCCGTGCTCGACGTCAAGCTCTGCGAAAGGCTGCCGCGCGGCATCACGCTGACACCCTATGGCAAGGCGTTGGCACGGCGCGCTCGATCGATCCTGCTCGAGATGCGCGAGGTCGACCGCGAGATTTTCGAGCTCAAGGCGGGCAAAGGCGGCTCGGTGTTCCTGGGCGCGGTGACAGCACCGGCGATCGAGCTGGCGGTGCCGGCGATCCGCGAAATCCGGCGCCTTTATCCGCGCATCGAAATCACCATGCAGGTCGAGACCTCGAACGTCCTGGCGCGCGAGCTGATCGCCTCGCGCCACGATTTCATCATCGCCCGCATCCCCGACGACCTCAATCCGCGGCTGTTCGAAGCGCGCGTCATCGGCGTCGAGAAAGCCTGCCTGATCGTGCGCCGCGGCCACCCGCTGACCAAGGGCAAGGCGGTGCGGCTGGAAGACACCGCCGCCTATGACTGGGTTTTCCAGTCGGGCGGCTCGCCGCTGCGCCAGGCGATGGAGAGTAACTTCCTGAACCGAAACATCGCGCTGCCGGACCGCATCCTCAACACCAGCTCGCTGCTATTGACTCTGGTCATGGTCGCGCAATCCGACGCCATCGCGCCGGTGTCGATCCAGGTCGCGAAGTTCATCCAGAACCCCGAAGGCCTGGCCGGCGCTATCGATGTCGTCCAGACTGAATTCGACATCGAGGTTAGGCCCTACAGCCTGATCACGGTGAAGAACCGCGCGCTGTCACCGGCAGCCAAGATGCTGCACGATTTTATTTTGCGAGAGGTGGGCTGAGGGTTGGAGCGGGTAGCGGGCGCATCCCGTGGCCGGCCAGACGACCGGACAGGCCCGCCAGCAGCGGCGCCGATGCACGTCGGCCACTACTGCCTGATGCTCAAAAAAGCCCGCCAGCAGAAGCCAGCGGGCAAAGGGTAGACTTTCCGGTTGGGGTCATTCGAGGCCCCGCCGACCCTCAATGTGAGATATTCCACAAACTGGCACATCGGCCAAACAGATGAAAGACGGCCAGCCGGGCTGTAAAACTGCCTATAAATCCGCTGGTTTTCAGCTTGGCCAGAACAAGTGCAATGCACCGGGGGCAAAAGCTGGAGCGGGTAGCGGGAATCGAACCCGCGCGTTCAGCTTGGGAAGCTGACAAGCTACCATTACATCATACCCGCGCTGGTTCCTCCGATATCATGGCCCGGCGCCGATGCGCAATCCGGTTTGAGGGCTCGGCTTGATGCAGGGCTATCAACTGCGTATTTCTAGGCATGTGCCCGAATCGCGGCACCCGACTGTGGAGACAGGCTTGTCCGCACTGAACCGCTTTCTCGGCGATACGCCGCTCCGGGTGATCCTGAAGCTGCTTGTGGTGTCGTTCCTCGTCGGGCTGGTCATGAATGCCTTCGGCTGGTCGCCGATGGATGTGCTTTATGGCATTCGCAAATTCTTCATCGACCTGTGGAATTTGGGCTTCCACGCCATCGACCGCTTTCTCGGCTACATCCTGCTCGGTGCCGCGATCGTCGTGCCGGCCTTCATCCTGCTCAGGATCGCTAACTACCGGAAGTGAATTTTCAGGCGTAGCCCGCCGCCACCTCGAACAGGATGGCGTGCCGTGCAGCAAGTGCTGCGACATCCGTCGAATAGCCTCCGCCGATAACGCCGCAAACCGGTATGCCAAGCGTGCGGAAATGGCGGATCACCATATCGTCGCGGGCGCGCAGCCCGTCATCCGTGAGCGACAACCTGCCGAGCCGGTCCTCGACATGGACATCGACGCCGGCATTGTAGAAGACGAGGTCCCAGCGCCTTCGCGCCGACAGCTCCGGCAGGATGGCGTCCAGCCGCTCCAGATAGGCTGCATCGCCGGCGCCGTCGGGCAGGGCGACATCGAGATCGGAGGCGATCTTGCGCGCGGGGTAGTTGCGGTCGCCATGCATGGAGAAGGTAAACACGCGCGGCTCGTCGTTCAGGATATCCGCCGTGCCGTCGCCCTGATGCACGTCGAGGTCGACGACCAGGATGTTTTGGACAGCAGCTTCGGCGAGCAGCACCAGCGCGGCAACGGCTACGTCGTTGAAGGTGCAGAAGCCGGCGCCTTGCGCGCGCCGTGCATGATGGCTGCCGCCGGCGGTGTTGCAGGCGATGCCGTTCAGCAACGCCAGCCGCGCTGCCAGCACCGTGCCGGCCGTTGCGAGCTGCGCCCTCAGCGAAACCCGCGGTCCCACGGGAAAGCCGATCTCGCGCTCGATCGCCACCGGCACTTCGCAGGCAAGCACCTGGTCGACATAGTCGACCGCGTGGGCAAGCTTCAGCCATGATGGCCGCGCCGCCTCCGGCATGTTGAGCGCTTCGGGCTGCGCCAGGCCGCGTGCCCGCAAGGCATCCATCAGCAGCGGATATTTGCTCATCGGGAAGCGGTGGTTGACGGCGAAGCCGGCGTCGTAGTCGGGATGATGAACGATCTGCAAGGGCATGGGACGGACGGTGCGCCAGAGGCGGGTTTCGGTTGACCATAGCGGGGTGGATGGTTGCGCGAGGTCCGCAAACTGGGGCACATCGGCTAGCCGATCAAGCCGCAACAGGAAGCAACACGCGTTTGGAGCAGGCTTTACCCACCGAAGTCCACGCCACCGAAGCCAGGGCCTTCGTCGTCACCAACCGCTCGGTGCTCGCCATCGCCGTGCCGATGACGCTTGCCTATCTGACGACGCCGTTGCTCGGAATTGTCGACACGGCTGTGGTTGGGCAGTTCGGCGACGCCGCCCTTCTCGGCGGCCTGGCGGCCGGCGCCCTGATCTTCGACGTCGTTTTCACCACCTTCAACTTCCTGCGCTCCGGCACCACCGGCCTCGTCGCCCAGGCCTTCGGGCGCGGCGATGCGCTGGAGGAGCAGGCGGTGTTCTGGCGCGCCGTGCTGATCGCGGTCGTCGCCGGCGTCGTGCTTGCCGCGCTTGCGCCGCTGGTCTCCACCGCCGGGCAATGGTTCATAGGCGCCGAACCGCGCGTCAGCGCGGCGATGGACGTCTATATCCGCATCAGGATGCTCGCAGCACCGTTCTCGCTGATCAATTACGCCATCCTCGGTTACGTGCTTGGGCGCGGCGAGGGCGGGCTCGGGCTGATGCTGCAGTTGATACTGAACGGCATCAACATCGCCCTCTGCTTCCTGCTTGGCCTGGAGCTCGGCTGGGGCGTTGCCGGCGTTGCCTGGGCAACGGTCACCGGCGAATTCGTCGCCATGCTGCTTGGTCTCGCCATTGTCGGCCGGCGCTTTTGGGCGGCGCCCAGGCTGCCGCGCCACCGCGTCCTCGATTTGCCGGCATTCCTGCGCATGATGTCGCTCAATCGCGATATCATGATCCGCTCCTTTTCGCTGCTCGCCGCCTTTGCGCTGTTCACGCGCCAAGGCGCGCAGTTCGGCACGCTGACGCTGGCCGCCAACGCCGTGCTGATGAACCTCTTCCTGGTTGCCGGCTATTTCCTCGATGGTTTCGCCACAGCCGCCGAGCAGCTCGCCGGCCGCGCCATCGGAGCGCGCGCCGCCACCGCCTTTAACCAGGCGGTGCGGCTAACGCTGCTTTGGGGGCTCGGGCTGGCGGGCGCGGCGACGCTCTTCTTCCTGCTGGAGGGCACCGATCTCGTCGCCCTGATCACAACCTCGACGGACGTCCGCGCCATTGCCGACATCTACCTGCCCTGGGCGGCGTTCACCGCGCTCAGCGGCGTGCTGGCTTTCCAGATGGACGGTGTCTTCATCGGCGCAACATGGTCGCGCGACATGCGCAACATGATGCTGTTGTCATTCCTGGCGTTCAGCGCCGCGCTGCTGATCCTGGCGCCGGCCTTCGGCAATCACGGCCTGTGGGCGTTGCATGTCTTCCTGCTGGTGCGCGGCTTCAGCCTGCTCGCCATGTTGCGGCTGCGGGTGCGCACCGCCTTTGGCTGATCGCTAAAGCGGTTTCACCGCCCATTGATCGAGGCGGCTGTCGCGAAGCTCGCGCAGCGACTTCAGCCGTTGACTGTCCATGAAACGGACCATGCCGGAAAGAATACGCCCCGGCAGCGCAGGCCCAGCATAGATCATGCCGGTATAGAGCTGGACGAGATCGGCGCCGGCGCGGATCTTTTCCAGCGCCGTCTCGGCGGAATCAACGCCGCCGACGCCGATGATCGCGCGGTCCGGGCCAAGCAGTTTTCGCATCCTTGCCAGCACGATAGTCGAGCGCTCGAACAAGGGTTTCCCCGAAAGCCCGCCGGTCTCGCCGGCAAGGCCGGCGCTGCTCAGGCCGGCTCGCGCGATCGTTGTGTTGGAGACGATGACGCCGTCCACTTGCTTGTCGCTGATCTCGGCGGCGATGTCCTCAAGCTCGACCTCGACCAGATCCGGCGCGATCTTGAGGAACACGGGCGGTTTTGCCGGTGCCGCCGCACGCGCGGCCATGACCCGCGACAGGAGCTCGCCAAGCTGTTCGCGCGCCTGCATGTTGCGCAGGCCCGGCGTGTTCGGCGAGGAGATATTGATTGTCAGATAGCCGGCGTATCGCGCGAACCGGATCACGCCGCGCTCATAATCACTGACGCGGTCGGCGCTGTCCTTGTTGGCGCCGATGTTGATGCCGACGATGCCGGGGCGGCCTTTTCGGGCGGCAAGACGCTTCTCTGCGGCGGCGTGGCCTTCATTGTTGAAGCCCAGCCGGTTGATCACTGCCCCGTCCGAAGGCAGCCGGAAGATGCGCGGCTTCGGATTGCCCGTCTGCGGCAGCGGCGTGATCGTGCCGACCTCGGCGAAGCCGAAGCCGAGGCCGAGCAGCGCGTCCGGCACTTCGGCATTCTTGTCGTAACCCGCGGCCATGCCGAGCGGGTTCGGGAAATCGAGCCCGCAACGGCTAACCTTTAACCTGTTGTCCTGCGGCGGACGACCGGCGACCGGCAGCCCGCATCTCAGCGCGGCAATCGACAGCCCATGCGCGGTTTCCGGATCGAGCGTGAACAGCAGTTTCTGGCCGATCCGGTCGAACGCGCTCATTCGGCCTCCAGCGCCGGGAATTCATGCCGGCCGTCAGCGCCGAGCGGCAATGCCTGCACCGAAACGACCGCATCGAGGCCGAGCCCGCCATAGAGATGCGGGAACAGGGCGCCGCCGCGCGAGACCTCATATTTCAGCGCATCGCCGAGGCGCGCGCTATCGACGGCGACCAGCAGCAACCGGCTTTGGCCGGCGAAATGTTTGGCCGCCGTTTCCCGAACCTGCCCGGCGGTGGAAAAATGGATGAAGCCGTCGGCGGCGTCGATAGGCGCGCCGGTGAAGCGGCCTTCTCTTTCAGCCTCGCGCCACAGCACCTCGGGAACTATCTTGTAGATGATCTCGGACATGGTTGCGCTATAGTCCGAACCGACCACGCGGGGAAGGGCAGGCCCGTGTTCTTCCCCATTTCAGGTTCGTCCCCATTTCAGGCGCAAACTGTGATAGATTGCGCTGACTGGCTCATGGAGGAAAACATGCGTCTGAAACACGTCTTGATCCCCGCAGCACTGGTGTCGCTTGTCGCGGCGTCGGCCTTTTCCGAGGAAGCCGATCGCTACCGGTTGGAGAAATCGGCCAATGGCTATGTCCGCATGGATACGCAAACCGGCGCCATGTCGCTCTGCGAGGAACGCTCCGGCCAGCTCGTCTGCAAGACGGCGGCCGACGAACGTGCCGCCCTACAAGATGAGGTCGACCGGCTGCAAAATTCGGTGAAGGCGCTCGACGAACGCGTCGCCAAGCTCGAAAATTCGCTTGCCGCGCGTTTCGAATCGACTTTGCCCAGCGAGGAGGATTTCAACAAGACGATGGGCTACATGGAGCGCTTCCTGCGCAGCTTCATGGATATCGTCAAGGACATGGACAAGGACGAAGACAGCGCCAAGCCCAATTCGCAAAAGACCTAGGCAATTCGCAAAAAGACCTGGGGCGGGAATAGCAAGCCGCCCACCCGAACAGCAGGCGTAGTGTTATGATCGTTCAGATCCTGCAAGGCGGAAAATCGCCAACGGGATTCGGGGAGGGATATCACCGTTGGGCTACACATTCGTCATTGCCGATGATCACCCGCTTTTTCGCGGTGCATTGAGGGAGGCACTCGCGGGCATCGGAGATGTTGCCGCCATTCACGAGGCTGGCGATTTCGAAAGCGCCAAGGCGCTGGTCCTGGCCAACGAGGATGTCGATCTGGTGCTGCTCGATCTCTCGATGCCGGGGGCAAGCGGTCTTTCCGGCCTGATTTCGTTGCGCGGCATCCATCCGGCGGTGCCGATGATGGTGGTCTCGGCGCATGACGATCCGGTGACGATCCGGCGCGCGCTCGATCTCGGCGCCTCCGGCTTCATCTCCAAATCGGCCAGCATGGAGGAGATCCGCAATGCGGTGCAGTCGGTGCTCGCAGGTGATATCGCGGCACCCGCCGGGGTCGATCTCGGCGTCGAGCGCGATCCCGAGATTTCCGACCTGATCAAGCGGCTGCAGGCGCTGACCCCACAGCAGACGCGCGTGCTCGGCATGCTGGCTGAGGGACTGCTCAACAAGCAGATCGCCTATGAGCTCGGGGTCTCCGAAGCGACGATCAAAGCGCATGTCTCGGCTATCCTGCAGAAGCTCGGCGTCGACAGCCGCACGCAGGCGGTGATCCTTTTGTCCAAAATCGGCAGCGACCCGCTGCAGACGGCCGGCTGATTCCTATTCGGCCGCCGGCGCCAGCGGCCTGACCCTGGCCATCATCGAGCGCAGCATCGCCGGTTTCAGTGGTTTGCTGATCACCGGCACGTCGAGCCTGCCGGCAGCGGCGCGAACCTCGCTGGAGCGGTCGGCGGTGACCAGCACGGCCGGCAGGTCCTCGCCATGGATCGCACGCAACTGGGCGATCAATTCGAGGCCGGTCTTGTCGTCGAGATGATAGTCGGCAAGCACGATGTCCGGCCGATGCATGCCGGATCTGTCGAGATCCTCCGCGCCGGAAAGCGTGTCGACGCTGCAGCCCCAGCCCTCGAGCAGCAGCCGCATGCCGTCGAGGATGCGGGCGTCGTTGTCGATGCAGAGCACATGGAGCCCGGCAAGCGAGGCCGCGGCACGGGCAGGCGGCTTCGCCTCGGCCTCGCGCCGCGGTGCCTGCACGGCCACCACCGGCAGCAACACGGAAAAGCGTGTGCCCTTGCCTGGGTTGGAGAAGATCCGGATTTCGAGGCGCAGGACGCGGGCGATGCGGTCGACAATGGAGAGCCCAAGGCCGAGGCCTTCCGCCTCGCGTGCGCCCTCGTCCAGCCGGGTGAATTCGCGAAACACGGTGTTCAGCTGGTCGCCGGCAATGCCGATGCCGGTGT
Source organism: Mesorhizobium sp. M0145 (assembly GCF_040322355.1). Taxonomy (NCBI): domain Bacteria; kingdom Pseudomonadati; phylum Pseudomonadota; class Alphaproteobacteria; order Hyphomicrobiales; family Phyllobacteriaceae; genus Mesorhizobium; species Mesorhizobium sp. M0145. Next base: position 23,119 of record NZ_JAMYTK010000006.1, on the reverse strand, counting down.
CGATAACCTGGATCTCGGCCAGTTCGCCGCGCCGCCGCGCGCCGACCAGGATGCGGCCACGGCGCGTATACTTGATGGCGTTGGAAACCAGGTTCTGGATCAGCCGGCGCAGCAGATTGCGGTCCGTCATGACGCTGAGCGACGACGGCATGATCGAGAGTTCGAGCTTCTTTTCGGCGGCAAGCGGCCGGAAGTCGTTGCCGATCTGGCGCAGCAGCCCGTCGAGGCCGAAGCTCGTATCGTCCGGCTTCATCGCGCCGGCATCGAGGCGCGAAATGTCGAGCACCGCGCCGAGGATGGTCTCGACCGATTCCAGCGACGATTCGATGTTCATCGCCGCCTTGCCGGCAGGTCCCTTGCCGGTCTTCTCGATCAGCGACGAGCAATAGAGGCGGGCGGCGTTCAGCGGCTGCAGGATGTCGTGGCCGGCGGCAGCGAGGAAGCGGGTCTTGCCGAGATTGGCCTCCTCGGCCAGCATCTGCGCCTGCGCCAGCTCCTCATTGACGCGGGTGAGCTCGGCGGTGCGGCTCTTCACTCGCTGTTCCAGGGATTCGTTCGCGCGCTTCAGCGCCAGATCCTGCTCGACACGTCCGGAAATGTCGGCGTAGGTGGCGACGATGCCGCCGTCCGGCATCGGATTGGAGCGCAATTCCAGGATGCGCCCGCTTGTCTTCAGTTCCATCTGCCACGGGCTGACGAAGCTGGTCAGGCGGTTGAGCATGGTGACGCGTTGGTCGGCCGGTATGTCGCCGCGCTCGGCGAGATGGCGCAGGATACGATCGAGCGAGACGCCGACCTGGCCCATCTCGTCGGGCAGGTCGAACAGCGCCCGGTACTGGCGGTTCCAGCAAATCAACCGGAAATCCCGGTCGAAGACAGTGATGCCCTGTTCCATCTGGTCGAGTGCGATCTGCAGCAGATCGCGATTGTGCTGCAGCGCCTCGGTGGCGTCGTCGAGCAGGCGGAAGGCGTCCTTGGATTCGCGGTCGTTGCGGCGCAGCAGCAGCGACAGGATCAGCCGCGCCGAGGATGAGCCGACGGCACTGGCCAGAAGCTGCTCGGAGAAGCGGATGACATCCATGCTGGCCTGTTCGTTGCCGAGCAGTGAAGTGCCGCTGCTCTTTTCGAACGACTGAAAGGACCGCTCGGTCCGTTCGACACCGAGATAGCGCGCGATCGTGTCCTTGAGGTCGTTGACGGTAATGGTGGTGCGGAAGCGGCGCAGGCTGGGCAGAGGACCCGCTTCGCGCGGCACGAAGATCGACGCCTGGATGCGTTCCAGCGGCACAGAGGCGCGCGACAGCGAGCCGAACATAAAAAAGAGCGTGTTGATCGACAGGCTCCACAGCACGCCATGGTTCAGCGGCTCGGCGACGGTGCCGAAAAGAGCCTGCGGCCGCAATGCATCGAAGCCGAACAGGCCGTGGACGAGGATGCCGGTATCAGGCGCGACGAGCGAGGGAAGCAGCAGCGTATAGCTCCAGACGACGATGCCGGCGACCATGCCAAGTGCGGCACCCCTTCCGTTGGCGCCGCGCCAGACCAGGCCGCCGATCATTGCCGGCGCGAACTGCGCGATCGCGGCGAACGACATCAGGCCGATCGAGGACAGCCGCGCGCTGTTGGTGCTCTCGCGGTAGTAGAGAAAGGCGATGAACAGCATGATGAAGATCGCCGCCCGCCGTACATTGAGGATGAGCGTCGACCAGTCCTCGTTCTCGGATGTCGTGGTCCGCAGCAGCCGGCGCACGAACAGCGGAATGACCAGGTCGTTGGAGATCATGATCGACAGCGCGACGCTTTCGACGATCACCATTGCGGTCGCCGCCGACAGCCCGCCGATGAAGGCGGCCATGGCCAGCACGTCGTGGCCGCTGAACAGCGGCAGCGACAGCACGTAAAGGTCGCTGCTGGTCCTGGGGCCGACCAGTTCCAGGCCGGCCAATGCGATCGGCAGCACGAACAGGTTGATTGCCACCAGATAGAGCGGAAACACCCATGTCGCGGTGCGCAGCTCGGCCTCGCTGCGGTTTTCGACGATGGTGACGTAGAACTGGCGCGGCAGCATGAGGATGGCAAAGCCGCTCAGGCATGTCAGCACCAGCCAGGTAGCGAGCGAGGTGTTGTAGCCCATCGCCTGGCGCACCTGCGTGTTTTCGGCGAGCTGGTCGAACATATCGCCTGGCCCGCCGAAGATCAGGAACGTGACCATCAGGCCGATCGCCAGGAAGGCGGCGAGCTTGACCACGGTCTCGACCGCCACAGCCAGCACCAGCCCGTCCTGGTGCTCGGTGGCATCGGCATGGCGCGTGCCGAACAGCACCGCAAACAGCGCCAGCAGCATGGCAACGACCAGCGAGATGTCGCTGACGAACGGATCGAACGACGGCGGCGAGCCGGTATAGTGCTCGACCATCAGGCTGACCGAGCCGGAGATCGCCTTCAATTGCAGCGCGATGTAGGGCACGGCGCCGATGGTCGCGATCAGCGTAGCGATCGCCGCAACAGCGAAGCTCTTGCCGTAGCGGGCACCGAGAAAGTCGGCGATCGAGGTGATCTTCTCGGTCTTGGCCAGCCTGACGATGCGCTGCAGCAGCGGAAAGCCGAACACGAACACCAGAACAGGCCCGATATAGATGCCGAGGAACTCCAGGCCGCGCTCGGAGGACAGCCCGACCGAGCCGAAGAAAGTCCAGGAGGTGCAGTAGATGGCGAGGCTGAGCGCATAGATGAAGGGCCGGGCGCGGCCAGGCCCCGATGACGTCGAGCGCCGGTCGCCCAGGCTGGCGATAGCAAACAGCAACGTCACATAGGCGATCGCGATGATGACGATGAACCAGCCCTGCACGCCTCGAACTTCCTCCCTGCGCCGGTTTTTTCATCCGGCCTTCCAGACGCAATCACAGCTTGGCGATCAAGTCCATCGCGGCTTTCGGCGTATTATATCGGCTGCGTCGGGCAATCGTGACCGGCTGAAACCAGCTTTTGATCCTGTTGCAACCGCAGGTTTTTGCTATTCTGCCCGCCGGTCGATGCCGAAGGGTGGACGGCAGCACGGCCGGTCAGGACAAGGAGGCGTCGAATGCTGAAAGAATTTCAGGAATTCATTTCCAGGGGCAATGTGATGGACCTGGCCGTCGCCGTCATCATTGGCGCTGCCTTCGGCAAGATCGTCACCTCGCTGGTCGACGACATCATCATGCCGGTCATCGGGGCGATTTTGGGCGGATTGGACTTCAACAACTACTTTCTGCCCTTGTCCTCGGCCGTTAACGCCACATCGCTGGCTGAGGCAAAGAAACAGGGCGCGGTCTTCGCCTACGGCAGCTTCATCACCGTGGCACTGAATTTTCTCATTCTCGCCTTCATCATCTTCCTGATGGTCAAGGCGGTGAACAATCTGCGCAAACGGCTAGAGCGTGAGAAGCCAGCTGCGCCGGCCGCTCCGCCACCGGCCGACGTCGCCCTCCTCACCGAAATTCGCGATCTCCTCGCCAGGAAATAGTTCGAAGACAGATTCCCTGGACCAAAACCCCGGCCGCAAGCGACCGGGGTTTTCTGTTTTCGTCCGCCCTGAAACACGCTAGCAGTCGAGCAAACGAAAACGGACCCATCCATGACCCTGATCGATACTCTGCGCGCCGAAGCGCGGGCGGCGCCTGAAAGCGGCATTGTCGCCGTCATGAACCGCGGCCGCGGCCGCGACGGCATGATCCCGCTCTGGGCCGGCGAGGGCGACCTGCCGACGCCTGCCTTCATCACCGATGCAGCCGCCAAGGCACTCGCCGGCGGCGAGACCTTCTACACCTGGCAGCGGGGCATTCCCGAACTCAGGCAGGCGCTCGCCCGCTACTACACCAGGCATTTCGGCAAGACTTTCGCCAACGAGGAATTCATCGTCACCGGCTCCGGCATGCACGCCATCCAGATGGCCATCGATGCGGTGGCCGGCAAGGGCGACGAACTCGTCTACCTATCGCCGGCATGGCCGAACTTCGCCGCCGCCGCCGGCGTCGCGGGCGCCGTGCCGGTCGCCGTCACGCTCGACCAGTCGGGCAATGGCTGGTCTTGCGATGTCGACAAGATCGCAGCGGCGATCACTCCGCGGACCAAGGCGCTGTTCGTCAACACGCCGTCCAACCCGACCGGCTGGACCGCCGACAAGGAGACGCTGCAGGCGATCCTCGACCTTGCCCGTGAAAGGGGCCTGTGGATCATCGCCGACGAGATCTATTCGCTGTTTCATTACGGCCATGGCCGCGCGCCGTCCTTCATCGACATCATGGCCGATGAGGATCGCATCCTGTTCGTCAATTCCTTTTCCAAGAACTGGGCGATGACCGGCTGGCGCATCGGCTGGATCAAGATCCATCCCGCCTTGCAGCAGGTGTTCGAGAACCTGGTCCAGTATTCGACTTCCGGCGTTGCGCAGTTCATGCAGCGCGGCGCCGTCGTCGCCCTCGACGAAGGCGACGCCTTCATCGTCGAGCAGGTGGAGCGGGCGAGGGCGGCGCGCGACCTGGTGTGCGGCATTCTCGCCGAAACCGGCAGGGCGCGGTTCACCGTGCCGCAGGGCGCATTCTATCTGTTCTTCGCGGTCGACGGCATCTCCGATTCCCGCGCTGCCGCCTTCGACATGGTCGACCGCGCCAATGTCGGCCTGGCTCCCGGCACCGCCTTCGGCCCCGGCGGCGAAGCCTTCCTCAGGCTGTGCTTCCACCGCCGCCTCGACCAGCTCGAGGAAGCGGCAAATAGGCTGGCGAAATGGATGAAGACTGTCTGAGCGACTTCGCTCTGACGACCAAATGGTTCTCGGCGTAGAGTTTTAAACGACCTTCAGCCGCCCGACTTCGGCACCAGCAGCGGAATGACGCGGTCGCTCTTGGCGACCGACGGTCGGCCCGCCGAACCGTAGGGAATCCCCAACGCATCCCATGTCTCGACCAGCGCGTCCTGCAGGGACGCAATCAACGCGTCCGAATGGAACGGTGTAGGCGTGATGCGCAGCCGCTCGGTGCCGCGCGGCACTGTCGGGTAGTTGATCGGCTGGATGTAGATGCCGTGCACACCGAGCAGGCGGTCGCTGGCCATCTTGCAGAGCTCGGGATCGCCGACCAGAAGGGGCACGATGTGGGTAGGCGACTCCATCACCGGCAGGCCGGCCGCGGCCAGCACTTGCTTGGTCCGTGTCGCCTGACGCAGCTGCGCGTCGCGCTCGGCCTGCGAGCGCTTGAGATGGCGGATCGAGGTGGTTGCCGCGGCAGCGATCGCCGGCGGCAACGCCGTGGTGAAGATGAAGCCCGGCGCATAGGAGCGCACCGCGTCGATCACCGCAGTGTTGCCGGCGATGTAGCCGCCAAGCGTGCCGAACGCCTTGGCCAGTGTGCCCTCGATGATGTCGATGCGGTCGGCCAGCCCTTCGCGCTCGGTGATGCCGCCGCCGCGCGGCCCGTACATGCCGACGGCGTGGACCTCGTCGATGTAGGTCATGGCGTTGTAGCGCTCGGCGAGGTCGACGATCTGCTTGATCGGCGCGATGTCGCCGTCCATCGAATAGACGCTCTCGAAGACAATCAGCTTGGCGCGCTCGCGGCCGGCCGTCTGCAGCAGGCTTTCGAGATGCGCGACGTCGTTATGGCGGAAGATCTTCTTCTCGGCGCCCGAGCGCCGCACGCCCTCGATCATCGAAGCGTGGTTGAGCTCGTCCGAGATGATCAGGCAATTGGGAAGCAGCTTTGCAATGGTCGAGATCGACGCCTCGTTGGAAACGAAGCCGGAGGTGAAAACCAGTGCGGCTTCCTTGTCGTGCAGGTCGGCCAGCTCCAGTTCGAGCTCGACCAGCGGGTTGCTGGTGCCGGAGATGTTGCGGGTGCCGCCGGCCCCCGACCCCATCTTGCCTGCCGCCTTCTGGAACGCGGCAATGACGTCGGGATGCTGGCCCATGCCGAGATAGTCGTTGGAGCACCAGACGGTGATTTCCTCGGCGCGGCCATTGGCGCGCCAGATGGCGCGCGGGAATTTCCCGACAATACGCTCAAGGTCGGCGAAGACGCGGTAGCGACGCTCCGCATGGAGCTGGTCGATCGCTTCCTCGAAAAACCGCTGATAGTTCATGTCGCCTTCCCAGTTTTGCGCGGGATCATAGTCATTGGCCCATTCATCGTCCACCTGGCCTTTTTGGTCAAAATGCCACGCCCCGAGCCTGTTCCTAACGACCACGGAACGTGGCCTATTCCCTTGATGTGGATCAATCTTGTTTCACGACAATGCCACACGCCGATGAGACCGGTTACCGCAGGTTCTAATGGCTTGGCGGCAGGTTTTCCAGTAAGGCGACGATTGAGACAGTTCCGACAAATCATGAATAGCGAGGATGCGGATGACGGTTTTGGTGACAGGCGGTGCCGGCTATATCGGTAGCCATATGGTCTGGGAATTGCTGGACACGGGCGACAACGTCGTCGTCCTCGACCGGCTTTCCACCGGCTTTGAATGGGCGGTCGCCCCGGAAGCAAAGCTCGTCGTCGGCGACGTCGCCGACAGGGAACTGGTCGCCTCGATCATTCGCGACAATAAGGTCGACGCGATCATCCATTTCGCCGGCTCGATCGTGGTCCCCGAATCGGTCGCCGACCCGCTTGCCTATTACGAGAACAACACCTGCAAGACGCGCACCTTGATCGAGACCGCGGTGCGCGAAGGCGTGCCCAATTTCATCTTTTCCTCGACCGCCGCCGTCTATGGCGGCGCCGGCCTGGAGCCGGTGCGCGAGGATGCCCGGCTTGCGCCGGAATCGCCCTATGGCCTGTCCAAGCTGATGAGCGAATGGATGCTGCGCGACGCGGCGATTGCCCATGGGTTGCGCTATACGGCGCTGCGCTATTTCAACGTCGCCGGCGCCGATCCGAAGGGCCGCACCGGCCAGTCGACGCCCGGTGCCACGCATCTGATCAAGGTCGCCTGCGAGACGGCGCTCGGCAAGCGCCCCTTCATGCAGGTGTTCGGCATCGACTATCCGACGCCGGACGGTACCTGCATGCGCGACTATATTCACGTCAGCGACCTGGCGGCGGCGCATCGGCTGGCGCTTCAGCGGCTGCGTGCCGGCGGATCGAGCCTGGTCGCCAATTGTGGTTACAGCCACGGCTATTCGGTGCTCGAGGTCATCGACAGCGTCCGCCGGGTCTTCGGCCATGATTTCGAGGTGCGGATGGGCGATCGCCGCGCCGGCGACGCCGCCGCGGTCGTCGCCAATTCGGAGCTGGCGCGCGGCGAGCTCGGCTGGACCCCGCAGCGCGACAACCTCGACCAGATCGTTGCCGATGCGCTTGCCTGGGAGCGCATCCTGACCAGCAAGAATTCGGCTCTGGGGTGAAGTGGGCTCTCCGCAAAGGTTGGTTCAGCGCGCTGGGGGCGGAATGAAAATCCTGGTGCTTGGGGCCGGCGCCGTCGGTACGGCGGCGGCCTATTATCTGGCCAGCGACGGCCATGAGGTGACGGTGATCGAGCGCCATCCGGCGGCAGCACGCGGCACCAGCCGGTCGAATGCCGGCCTGGTGTCGCCCGGAGACGCCACCGCCTGGGCCTCGCCAGCCGCGCTGAAGACGTTCCTGCGTGGCCTCTACAACCACGATCTCGGCATCAAGGTGCGCCTGCGCTTCGATCCGTATTTTTTCGCCTGGAGCCTGCGCTTCCTGCGCCAGTGCACGCATAAGCGCATGCGCGCCAACACCGACGTCAAGCTTCGTCTGGCGCTCTATTCGCGCGACTGCATCAACGCCGTCTCGGCCGAAACCGGCATCCACTATGACGAGCGCAAGAAAGGCATTCTGTATTTCTTCCGCTCGCAGCAGAGCTTTGATACCGGCACCGACAATTATCGCTATCTCGGCGAACACGGCCTGCCGATCGAGATCGTCGGCCGCGACCGGCTGGTCGAGCTCGAGCCCGGCCTTGCCGGCGCCAAGAACAAGATAGCCGGCGGCGTCTATTCGCCGATCGACCAGACCGGCGACTCCAGCCAATTCACGCAGAACCTCGCTGCCTATGCCGCCGAGAAACTCGGCGTCCAATTCCTCTACGGCACCACGGTCGAAGGCCTCGACATCGACGGCGACCGGGTGCGCGCCGTGATGACCTCGACCGGCCCGGTGGCCGGTGACGCGGTGGTCATTTCCATGGGGCCGGAGAGCGGTCTGCTCGGCCGCCGCTACGGCATCGACCTGCCCGTCTATCCCGTGAAGGGCTATACCGTGACTGTTCCGCTGGAAGATGAAAGCAAGGGGCCGATCATGGGTGGCGCCGACGAGGACCGGCTGATCGGCTATTCCAGGCTGGGAAATCGGCTGCGGATGTCCTCGACGGCGGAGTTCACCGGGTTCGACCGCACGTTCAAGCCACGCGATTTCAACTCGATCCTGAACACCGGCAAGGACCTGTTCCCCGGCGCTTTCGACGAGAGCAAGGCTGAGCTCTGGGCTGGACTTCGCCCGATGATGCCTAACTCCGTGCCGGTCATCGGACGGGCGCGGTACGACAATCTCTACCTCGACACCGGCCACGGCCATCTCGGCTGGACCATGGCCTGCGGTTCGGGAAAATTCCTTGCTGACGTGGTCGCCGGCCGCAAGCCGGAGATCGATCCGCAAGGATTGCTCTACAGGAACTAGGCATCTCCAGACATCAGGGCGCCATGAGCTCGGCGGTCAGGTTCGTTCGTCGACCGCCGAACGCCAGGAGCGCACGTAACTTGTCCAGAGTGGATCGGCCGACGGTTCGGTCCTTTCGCCTCTGCCTTGCGGTGTCCCCTGGTCCGACGCCAGCAAGGCGGCGCCGATGCTGGTGCCTGTCGCAGCCTCGGAGGCAATGACGGCGCGCGCCGCCGCCGCAGCCAGCATGCGGGTGAACAGCCGGTTGCGGGCGAAGGGTCCTTCGACGATGGTGGGACCGTCCGCGCCGATCAGGTCGAGGCAGGTCGCGGTCATCAGCGCCAGGTAGAACGAGATGGCGACAAAGCGCTGGCCGACGGTGATACCTTCGGCACTGAGCCATGCGGCGGCGTGGTGCGGAAACGGCCCCGAACCCTGTTGGGTCGAGGGCAATAGGGACGTCTTGCGCGCTAGCACCGTGGCAACATCGTCTTCCGTCCAGTTCTCCGATTGGCCCTCGGTCAGCACGGAAAACTCGCGGCCACCCATGAAGCGCGCCGACGGCACGGGATCGCCGAGCGCGTTGACATTGACCAGCGTATCGCGGGCCGGGTCGAGCGCGATCTTGTTGCCGCCAACCGCCATCGACACCACCCAGGTGCCGGTCGAGACCACGGAGAAAGGCGGTCGGTCGGACAGGAGATGCGGCAGCAGCGAGGCGTTGGAATCGTGCAGGCCGCAAAACACCGGCGTTTGCGGGTCGAGGCCGGTTTGCCGCCCAAGAGCGGGCAGGATCGGGCCCAAGCGGTCCTTGGCCTGCCGCACCGGCGCCATTAGCCGGCGCCATTCCAGCCGGTCGACCAGCGACGAAAAATCCGCTTTCCACGGGTTCCACAGATCGGTGTGGCAGCCGAGCGAAGTCGCCTCGCTGGCGGCGACGCCGGTCAGGCGCAAGGCCCAGTATTGCGGATACATCAGGATCGCGGCGGTTCTGGCGAAATCCGCCGGAAAGCGCTTCTGCTGCCAGAACAGCTGCGCGCCGAGATTGAGGCCGGCCGGCAGGCGCGGCGTGCCGGTCTCGGAGAACGCCGGACGGATCGTGTCATAGTCCCCGGCAAGGGCATCCGGCCCGTCGAATTCGTAGTCGAGCACCGGCAGCGCCAGTTCGCCTGATGCGTCGACCAGCACGCCCGTTGCGCCATGGGTGGTGATCGATATCGCACCGATGCGCTGCTCGCGATCGATCTCGGCCAGGCTGCCAAGGATAAACGCCCATAACCGCTCGACGTCATGGTGCGGGTATGGGCCTTGCCGAACCGGCTCGTTCACCATCCTGCGCAGCGCGACTTCGCTTGCTGCGGCAAGATCGACCAGCGCCACCTTGGCGTTGGTCTTGCCGATATCGATGACGGCGACGTGGCGGGTCATTCCATATGGAACATTGTTTCCAGCGGCACCGCCACCGGCTCGTTGTTCGGCTTGGTCTCCATGATGTCCGCCATCTCGGCCCACCAACGCTGCATCACCGGATGCTTCGGCAATTCGTCCATGCCATGGTCGTCACGGCGCCACAGCACGCCGAACAAGGTGTTGGTCTCTTCGTCGAGATGGATCGAGTAATCGGAGATACCGGCCTGCTTGAGCAGCGCGACCAGCGACGGCCAGATCTCGTCGTGGCGCCTCTTGTATTCGGCCTTCATGCCCGGATTGAGCTTCATCTTGAACGCGTATTTCTCCGGCATCAGGCAAAGCGCTCCCGCCGCACGCGCCGCCACAGGATCGGCAGCGCGATGACGATGATCAGCAGCAGGCCGATGAAGATCGACATAACGATCCCCGGCACGTTGAGCAGGCCGAGGCCGAAGGTCACCAGTCCCATGATGAAGGCGGCCAGCACCACACCCAGAATGCTGCCGGCGCCGCCCAGGATGCTGACGCCGCCGAGCACCACCATGGTGATGACTTCCAGCTCGTAGCCCTGTGCGATGGACGGCCGGGTCGAGCCGAGCCGCGATGTGATCAGCACCGAGGCGATGCCCGCCATCAGGCCGGTCAGGCAAAACAGGATGAATTTGATACGGCCGACGCGTACGCCGGAAAACTGCGCCGCGACCGGGTTGTTACCGATGGCAAAGACCCGGCGGCCGAAGCTCGTCCGGTGCAGAAGGAACCAGTAGACGACTGCCGCGATCAGGAAAAGCGTCAGTTCGAACGACACCACCCACCAGACATAGCCCTGGCCGAAGAAGGCGAAGCTCGCGGGATAGCCCTTGTAGGCCTGGTCGCCGAGGATGATGAAGGCAATGCCGCGAAACAGGCTCATCGTGCCGATGGTGACGACGATCGACGGCAAGCCGAGCCTGGTGACGAGCAGTCCGTTGAAGGCGCCGCAGCCGAGCCCGACGACGAGGCCGATTGCCACCAGTTCAGGCATGCCGGCGCCGGCCTGCACCGCCATACCCATCATTGTTGACGCCAGCGCGATGATGGCGGCCACCGACAGGTCGATTTCGCCGGAGATGATCAGCAGCGCCATGGCCAGCGCGATCAGCGCCTTTTCCGTGAAGTTGAAGGTCAGGTCCGACAACGACCACGCGTCGAGGAAGTAGGGCGAGGCAAAGCTGTTGACGGCAAAGATGGCAACCGCCACGACGACCAGCAGCGCCTCCCATGAGAAGATCGCCGACGTCAGCGGCTTGTCGAGCCGGTCGGGAATATGGCGTGGGGCAGGGGTGTCGGTCATGCCGCTTCCGCCTTCTTGAGGATGATGCGGCCTTGCCGGCGTTCGCCGCGCGCGTTGAGCACCACGGCCAGGATGATGGCGCTGCCTGAAATCGCCATCTGCCAGAAGGGTGAAATGTTGATCACCGGCAGCGCGTTGGAGATGATGCCGAGGAACAGCGCGCCGAGCACCGCGCCGCCGACCGAGCCGATGCCGCCGGCGATCGAAATGCCGCCGATGACGCAGGCGGCGATGATGTTGAGCTCATAGCCGTTGGCGACCTCGACCGAGGCGATGACGTAGCGCGAGATCCAGAGATAGCCACAGAGGCCGCCGATCATCCCCGAAATGCAGAAGACGATGAATTTCGTCCGGCCGACATCGATGCCGGCATAGACCGATGCGGTCGGGTTGACGCCGATGGCATAGATCGAGCGGCCGAGCGCGGTGCGCGTCATCACGAGGAAGAACAGCGCAATAACCAGCAGGGCGATCCACGACAGTACCGGAATGCCGAGGAAAGCCGCGCGCTGCAACCCGATGAAATCAGCGCTCATCTGGTCGGCGTTGACCCAGGCGCCGCCTGAAATGACGAACGTGGCGCCGCGGTAGATGGTGAGGGTGCCGAGCGTTACCACGATCGAGGGAATGTTCAGCCGCCATACCAGCAGGCCGTTGATGGCGCCGAGCACCAGGCCGACCAGCAGTGCGATGACGATCAGCAGCGGGATCGGGATCGCCGGATGCGCGGCGTTCAGCATTGCCACCACCATGCCGGTGAAGCAGAGATTTGAAGCCATCGACAGGTCGATCGAGCGGGTCAGGATGACGACCATCTGGCCGAGCGCCAGGATCATCAGGATCGACGTGTCGTTGAACACCTGGCGCAGGTTGGCCGGATCGGCAAAACCTGGAAACCGCGTGGAGATCAGCCCGATCAGCACGACGATTGCCGCCAGCAGCCAGACCTCGCGATATTTGAGAAGAGCCTTCATGCCGCGATCCCCGCTGCCGTCCTGACCAAGGTTTCGGCGTCGAGCCCTTTATTGTCGTAGACCTCGGCAATGCGGCCCTCGCGCATAACGACGACGCGGTCCGACATGCCGAGGATTTCCGGCAATTCGGACGACACCATGATCACCGACAGGCCTTGCGCGACGAGCTCGGCCATGAAGCCGTGCACGGCCGCCTTCGAGCCGATGTCGATGCCCTTGGTCGGCTCGTCCAGGATGATCACCTTGGGCGCGGTCGCCAGCCATTTGGCGATGACGATCTTCTGCTGGTTGCCGCCCGACAGCGTGCCGACGTCCTGGCTGAGCGAGGAGGCGCGCAGATCGAGCCGCTCGGTGTAGGAGCGGGCCAGCGCGAACTCTTCGGCCAGCCGCAATATGCCGGATTTGGATGTCTGTTTGAGCGATGGCAGCGAGACATTCTGGAAGATCGGCAGGCCGATCACCACGCCTTGCTTGCCGCGCTCCTCCGGCACATAGACGATGCCGGCGTCGATCGAATCCGCCGCCGATTTCGGCGCGATTGCCTTACCCTCCAGCGTGATCGTGCCGCCGCTGGTGCGGGTGATGCCTGATATCGCCTGCATCACCTCGCTGCGCCCGGCGCCGACAAGGCCGTAGAAGCCGAGGATTTCGCCCCTGTGCAGCTCGAAGCCTATGTCGTCGAACTCGGTCGGGTGCGACAGGCCGGAGACGGCCAGCACCGGCGCGCCGATCTCGGCCTTGCGCTGCGGAAAGATGTGATCGACCGAGCGGCCGACCATCATGCGCACGATCTGGCTCTGGCCGGCGTCCTTGATCAGGCCTTCGCCGACCATCTCGCCGTCGCGGAACACGGTATAGCGGTCGGCGATGCGGTAGATCTCATCGAATTTGTGGCTGATGAACAGGATCGCCTTGCCGTCGCTCTTGAGGAATTCGATCAGCAGGAAAAGCTCTTCGATCTCCTTCATCGAAAGCGCTGCCGTCGGCTCGTCCATGATGACGATCCGCGCGTCGATGGACATGGCGCGGGCAACCGCGACCAGGTGCTTGTTGGCAATGCCGAGATCCTTCAGCCTGGCGTCGGCGTCGATATGGCCGGCGCCCATCGTGTCGAGCACCTCGCGGGCATTCTTGCGCATGGTGCGCCAGTCGATGGTTTTGAAACGCGTGCGCGGCGCATGGCCGAGGAAGATGTTTTCGGCCACCGTCAGGTCGTCGAACAGCACGGTTTCCTGGTGGATGGCGGTGATGCCGTGCCCGAACGCGGCGTGGGCGCTGGGCAGTGTGACCGGCTGGCCGTCGATGCTGATCGTGCCAGCATCCGGCTGGTAGATGCCGGTCATGATCTTGACCAGCGTCGACTTGCCGGCACCGTTTTCGCCGATCAGCGCGGTTACCTGGCCGGGATAGAGCAACAGGCCGACATTGTGCAGCGCCCGCACGCCGGGAAAGCTTTTCGAGATGCCGGACAGCGTCAGGCGCGGTCCGGATGACAAAGGCGCTTCATTTGCCACTTCGTGCTGGGCTGTCGTGTCCATAATCGTATCAGGCCCTGTAGCAAGGTTCGTTTGAAAGCGCGGCGGAACCTGAGCCCCGCCGCACCGTTTCGAAGGTTCCAGGATCAATAGATCTTGGAGAACTTTTCGATGTTCGACTTGTCGAACTGGAATGGCGGAGCCATCGCAGCCGAGTTGGTGTCGTCGAGCGTGACCTTGCCGACGCGGCCGATCGACAGCGTAGCACCGGGCTTGGCCTCTTCCTTCTTCACCGCCAGGTCGTGGGCGAGGTAGACGGCGGAGTAGCCGAGATCGATCGGGTTCCACAGCGCAACCGCCTGGCTGGCGCCATTGTCGATGAACTTTTTGAACTCCGACGGCAGCGCCAGGCCGGTGACGTTGACCTTGCCGATCAGGCCCTCGTCGGTCACCACCTGCGCGGCGGCAACGACGCCGACCGTGGTCGGTGCGATGATCGCCTTGAGGTTCGGATAGGACTTCAGCAGGCCCTTGGCTTCGTCCGTGCTCTTGGCCGAGTCGTCGTCGCCATAGACGGTGGCGACGAGCTTGATCTTGGGGAACTTCTCCGGCAGCACCTTCTTGGCCGCGTCGATCCAGGCATTCTGGTTGGTCGCGGTCGAAGAAGCCGACAGGATGGCGACATCGCCGCCTTCCGGCAGGTAGTCGGCGGCCAGCTTGATGATGGTCTCACCGATCAGGTTGGTATCGGAGGGGTTGAGGTGAAGCTGGCGTCCTTCCGGCGCGACGCCTGAATCCCACGAGATGACGGTAATGCCGCGCTGCATCGCCTTCTTCAGCACTGGCACCAGCGCGTCGGCGTCGTTCGCCGAAATGGCGATGGCATTGACCTTCTGGGCGATCAGCGAATTGACCACTTCGATCTGCGCTTCGGCGGTCGCCTTGGTCGGGCCGGTGTAGATGATGTCGACATCGCCGAGCTCCTTGGCCGCCTCTTCGGCGCCCTTGTTGGCGGCGTCGAAGAAGCCGTTGCCGAGCGACTTCACCACCAGCGCGATCTTGACGTTTTCGGCGTAGGCGGCATTCACGAACATGGCGGCGGAGAACGCCGCCGTAACCATCAATTTCTTCAGAAAGCTCATCGAATATCCTCCCTTGAGCGTTGCATTCCATCGCCGCTGCGGGCGTGAGTGGTTCTCAGGCCTGCAGCGAAGATTCTTCCTTGTTGGTTGCCGTTGTGCGGGCGATGATCAGCGTCACGCCGGCGGTCTCCAGCATCTTGGCTTCGCGATCCTCGATGGCGTCGTCGGTGATCACCGTGGCGATGCGCGACAGGCCGCACAGGATCAGGCTCGAGCGTTTGCGGAACTTCGAGGAATCGACCAGCACCACCAATTCGTCTGCCTGGTCGATCAGTTTCTGCTCGGCCTGGATCAGCAGCGGGTCGCCTTCCATAAGACCGAGCGGCCCCAGCCCTTGCGCGCCCATGAACATGCGGCGCGCGTAGAAATTGCGCGTCACGTCATTGTCGAACGGCGACAGGATGATGTTCTGCTCGCGGTAGATGGTGCCGCCCGACAGCATCACCGTGTTCTTGGAGTGCCTGAGCAAGTGCTCCGCGATCGGGAAGGAATTGGTGAAGATCGGCATGCGGCGGCCGGTCAGGAAATGCACCATCTGGAAGGTGGTGGTGCCGCCATTGATGATGATCGGCTCGCCGTCCTTGCACAGATCCACGGCTTCCCGCGCGATTGCCCGCTTCTGCGAAGCGTTGATGGTCTCGTTGACGGAAAAGGGCCGGCCGGCAAGGCCGATGAACTGCGGCGGCGAAAGCGCCTCGGCGCCGCCGCGCACCCGGCGCAGCCGTTTTTGCACATGCAATGCCGCGATGTCGCGCCGGATCGTCGCCTCCGACGACTCCGTCAGGTCGACCATCTCCTGCACCGTCACCACAGGCTTTTCCTGGACGGCGGACAGAATGATCCTGTGGCGCTCTTTCTCGTGCATGGTTCCTCCCTGCCGGAGCATCTAGTCACCCAAAGCGCGCAGTGTCAATCATTTCCGATCAGATAATTTTCATTGTGCAATGCAATATGACTGATATTGATCGTTTGTGATTGACAAGGCCGCCGCTTGCGTAGAAATTCGTACAAAAGGGACCCGCGCCGTTTGCGTGTCCCAAAGGGAGGATACCTATGCTCGACAAGCGCTCCGGCACGCGCCTCGCCAATCTTTGGGATGACGCAAAAGCGCAAGCAATGAGCGAGCCCGAACGTCTGGTCTATCGCTCGAATGTTCTTGGCTCCGACAAGCGCGTCACCAACTATGGCGGCGGCAACACCTCCTCCAAGATCTGGCAAAACGATCCGCTCACCGGCGAGAGCGTGGAAGTGCTGTGGGTCAAGGGCTCGGGCGGCGACAGCGCCTCGATCAAGCTCGACGGCTTCGCCACGCTCTACATGGACAAATTGCGCGCGCTGAAAGGTCTCTATCGCGGCCTCGAACATGAAGACGAGATGGTCGGCTATCTGCCCCATTGCACCTTCAACCTCAACCCGCGCGCGGCTTCCATCGACACGCCGCTGCATGCCTTCGTGCCGAAGCCCTATGTCGACCATATGCATCCCGATGCCATCATCGCCATTGCCGCCGCCAAGGATTCGCAGGCGCTGACCAAGGAAATCTTCGGCGACACGATCGGCTGGCTGCCATGGAAACGTCCGGGCTTCGAGCTCGGCCTATGGCTGGAGAAATTCTGCCGCGAAAACCCCGAAGCCAAGGGTGTCGTACTGGCCAGTCATGGCCTGTTCAGCTGGGGCGACACGCCGAAGGAATGCTACGAGACGACGATCTCGGTGATCAACCAGGCGATCGACTGGTTCGAGCGCAAGAGCCATGGCAAGCCGATTTTCGGCGGCGAAGTCGTCAAATCCCTCGATGCGCCTGCGCGTCGCGCCGTGGCCGCAAAACTGATGCCGAGGATCCGTGGCCTGATCTCGGAGAACAGCCACAAGCTCGGCCATTTCGACGATTCCCCTGCCGTGCTCGAATTCGTCAATTCCAGGGATTTGCGGCCGCTGGCGGCACTCGGCACGTCCTGCCCGGACCACTTCCTGCGCACCAAGATCCGGCCGCTGGTCATCGAGTTCGACCCCCAAAATCCCGACGTCGATGCCGTCATTGCCCGTCTTGCCGATGATGTGGCGGAGTATCGCGTCGGCTATCAGGCCTATTATGACCGCTGCAAGCACGCTGACTCGCCTCCGGTGCGCGACCCTAACGCGGTGGTCTATCTGATGCCGGGCGTCGGCATGTTCACCTTCGCCGGCGACAAGGCGACGGCGCGCATTTCGGGCGAATTCTACGTCAACGCCATCAACGTCATGCGCGGCGCCTCGACGGTCTCGACCTATGTCGGCCTGCCCGACCAGGAAGCCTTCGACATCGAATACTGGCTGCTCGAAGAGGCAAAGCTGCAGCGCCTGCCGAAACCAAAGGCTCTTGCCGGCCAGATTGCGCTGGTCACCGGCGGCGCCGGCGGCATCGGCCGGGCCACCGCCAACCGGCTGCTGCGCGAGGGCGCGTGCGTCGTGCTGGCCGATATCGACGAAGCAGCCCTTGCCAGCGCCAATGACGAGCTTGCCAAGGCCTATGGCAAGGATTTCGTGCGGCCCGTAGTCATCAACGTCACGTCCGAGGATCAGGTGATCTCCGGCTTTGCCGAAACGGCGGTCGAATTCGGCGGCATCGATATTCTGGTCTCCAATGCCGGCCTGGCCTCCTCGGCGCCGATCGAGGACACCACGCTGACGCTGTGGAACAAGAACATGGACATCCTGTCGACCGGCTATTTCCTGGTTTCGCGGGAGGCGTTCCGGCTGTTTCGGGCGCAGAAGATCGGCGGCAACGTCGTCTTCGTCGCCTCCAAGAATGGGCTTGCCGCATCGCCAAACGCCGCCGCCTATTGCACTGCCAAGGCCGCCGAAATCCATCTGGCACGCTGCCTGGCGCTGGAAGGCGCGGAAGCGCAGATCAGGGTCAATGTCGTCAACCCCGACGCTGTGCTGCGCGGCTCGAAGATCTGGACCGGCGAATGGAAGGAACAGCGCGCCGCCGCCTACAAGATGTCGACCGACGATCTCGAGGAGCACTACCGCTCGCGTTCGATGCTGAAGCGGTCGGTGTTCCCCGAAGACATCGCCGAGGCGATCTATTTCTTCGCCTCCGATATGTCGGCCAAATCGACCGGCAACATCATCAACGTCGACGCCGGCAACGCACAGAGCTTTACGCGATAAGCAGTCGTTTGAGGGTTGGCGCCGACGCCGGAGCTTTACCCTTCTCCCCGTCACCATACGGGGAGAAGGTGCCGGCAGGCGGATGAGGGGCAGCGCCAACCGAACGCATTTGGGAGGAAACTTTAGTGTCCGAAACCATCATCTCCGCCGATGTTGTCGAGAAAGACAATGCCGCGCGCAACGCCAATCTCAAGCGCGACTACGAGTCTCTCGGCGAGCGCCTCGACCGCCGCGGCATCGCCATCGACGCCATCCGCGACAAGGTCGAGAAATTCGCCGTCGCCATCCCGTCCTGGGGCGTCGGCACCGGCGGCACCCGCTTTGCCCGCTTTCCCGGCGCCGGAGAGCCGCGTGACATTTTCGACAAGATCGAGGACTGCGCCGTCATCCGGCAATTGACGCAGGCGACGCCGACCGTCTCGCTGCATATTCCCTGGGACAAGGCCGATCCGAACCGGCTGAAGCAGGCGGCATCCCGCTTCGGCCTCGGCTTCGACGCCATCAACTCCAACACCTTCTCCGACGCCAGGGACCAAAAACTTTCCTATAAATTCGGCTCGCTGTCGCATGCCGATGCAGCAACACGCCGGCAGGCGGTCGAGCACAATCTCGAATGCATCGAGATCGGCAGGACGCTGGGCTCCAAAGCGCTGACGGTATGGATCGGTGACGGCTCGAACTTTCCCGGCCAGGTCAATTTCGCCAAGGCATTCGAGCGCTATCTCGACGCGATGAAGGAGATCTATGCCGGACTGCCGGACGGCTGGAAACTGTTCACCGAGCACAAGATGTACGAGCCGGCCTTCTATTCGACCGTCGTGCAGGATTGGGGCACCAACTACATCATCGCCAAAGAGCTTGGCGACAAGGCGTTCTGTCTGGTCGACCTTGGCCATCACGCCCCCAACGTCAACATCGAGATGATCGTGTCGCGACTGATCCAGTTCAAGAAACTTGGCGGCTTCCATTTCAACGATTCGAAATACGGCGACGACGATCTCGACGCCGGCTCGATCGATCCCTACCGGCTGTTCCTCGTCTTCAATGAACTGGTCGATGCCGAGCTTTCAGGTGCAGAAGGGTTCGATCCGGCTCACATGCTCGACCAGAGCCACAACGTCACCGACCCGATCGAAAGCCTGATGCTGTCGGCAATTGAGGTGCAGCGCGCCTATGCTCAGGCGCTGCTGGTCGACCGCAAGGCGCTCGAAGGTTTCCAGGACGCCAATGACGCGCTGATGGCGACGCAGACGCTGAAGATAGCCTATCGCACCGACGTCGAGCCGATCCTTGCCATGGCGCGGCTGAAGACCGGCGGCGCCATCGATCCGGTCGCCGCCTACCGCGCCGCCGGCTACCGAGCGAAGGTCGCAGCCGAACGGCCGGCGGTGGCGAGCGTCGGCGGCGGGATTGTTTGATGTTGGGGGTGAAAATGAAAAACCCGCCACGAAGGGCGGGTCGTTGGAGCCAATTAGCACCACACTCAAATTAGTAGCATAGCTGCCGGCACAAAGCAAGAACAAAATTGCTGTAACGTGAAAATTCTGGGAGCCGCGATGAAGCGTGGCCTTGTTTCCAACGCTGCGGCGCTCAGAAGTAACGGCATGGATCCTAGGGTCTCCGCGACGTCGCTTCGCTCCTGCTCCGCCCTAGGATGACGAAGGCGTGAGGGCCTACAGCTAATCGCAGATGTTGGGGATTGGCGGCTGATGGCAATGGCAAACGTTGCAGGCTGGCGGCTGCTGGCAAATCGCAAACTTTCGGGATTAGCCGATCCCTCCCTCCCTTCGTCATCCTAGGGCGGAGCAGGAGCGAAGCGACGTAGCGGAGACCCTAGGATCCATGCCGTTGCAGTCGCCGAAGATTGCAACGGCGGTTGCGAGGCGAACCGGCACAGGCGTGCGAACCCTCCCGATTCTTTCGATCTTCGCAGTAGACTCAACCGCTCCAAGCGCGTTTCCTAGGCCTACCCCACGCCTCGGAGTACGGCCATGCACAACACCCGCCGAACCCTAATCGCCGTAAGCCTTTCCCTCACCCTGACCTTCGTACCCTTCCTCGCCTATGCCGCCTCGCCGCAGCCGGCGAAGGGCGAGCACGGCATGGTGGTGACCGCCCAGCACCTTGCGTCTGAGGTCGGCGTCGAGGTGCTGAAGCAGGGCGGCAACGCGGTCGATGCCGCCGTCGCCGTCGGCTATGCGCTGGCCGTGGTCTATCCGACCGCCGGCAATATCGGCGGTGGCGGCTTCATGACCATCCGCTTCAAGGACGGCCGCTCGACCTTCCTCGATTTTCGCGAGCGCGCGCCGCTGGCCGCGACCAAAACCATGTATCTCGACAAGGACGGCAAGCCGGTAAAAGGCGCCAGTCTCGACGGCTATCTGGCGGTCGGCGTGCCGGGCTCGGTCGCTGGTTTCGAAATGGCGCGGGAGAAATACGGCACGCTGTCGCGGCAGGACTTGCTGGCGCCGGCCATCCGCTTTGCCAAAGAAGGCTTCGTGCTGGAGCAGGGCGATGCGGCCTCGCTCCAGGGCGGCGCGGAGCGGTTGGCCAGGGACCCAGCGGCGGCGGCCATTTTCCTCAAGCCGGACGGCAAGCCTTATGCTGTCGGCGAGCGCCTTGTTCAGCCCGATCTCGCGGCTTCGCTTGCCGCCATTTCCGAACGCGGGGCGGATGCCTTCTACAAAGGCGCGACCGCCGACGCCATCGTCAAGGCGAGTGGCGAGAAGGGCGGCATTCTGGCCAGGGCTGATTTCGAAAACTATGCGGTGCGCGAGCTCAAGCCGGCGACCTGCAATTACCGCGGCTACGAGATCATTTCCTCGCCGCCGCCGAGCTCCGGCGGCGTCATCATCTGCGAGATCCTCAACGTGCTTGAGTTCTATCCGTTGTCCTATCTCGGCGCCGGTTCGGCCGAGACGGTTCACGTCATGGTCGAGGCGATGCGCCACGCCTATGTCGACCGCAATTCGGCGCTCGGCGATCCCGGCTTCATCGACAATCCGGTCGCAAAACTGCTCGACAAGAATTACGCCAGGGAAATTCGCGAAAAGATCGATCCGTTCCGGGCCGGCGTCTCGCAGGAATTGATGCCGAAGGGCTTTGGCGAGAGCAACGAGACGACGCATTTTTCGATCATCGACAATGACGGCAATGCCGTCGCGGTAACCTACACGCTGAACGGCTCTTTCGGCGCCGGCGTTGTCGCCGCCGGCACCGGCATCCTGCTCAACAACGAGATGGACGATTTCACCCAGAAACCCGGCGTGCCCAATCTCTATGGCCTCGTCCAGGGCGAGGCGAATGCGATTGCGCCGAAAAAGACGCCGCTGTCGTCGATGAGCCCCACCATCCTCGCCAAAGACGGCAAGCCGTTCATGGTCATCGGCAGCCCCGGCGGTTCACGCATCATCACCATCACGCTGGAGGCGATCGTCAACGTCGTCGATCACGGCATGAACATCCAGGAGGCCATCGACGCACCGCGCATCCATCACCAGTGGCTGCCTGACACGGTCTATATCGAACCCTTCGGCCTGTCGCCCGATACCGAAAAGCTGCTTACCGGCATGGGCTACCGCCTCGATCTTGCCGACACGACCTGGGGCCAGGCGGCCGGCATCCTGGTCGGCGGCAAGAGCCTGGCGGAAATCGAGAAGGGTGGCGGCGCCCGCTACAATGGCGCCATCGACAGCCGCGCCGCAGCCGGCAAGGCTATCGGGTATTAAACCCCAAAAAGTGGGAACCGGTTTTCGGATAAGATCATGGTCAACAAGAAGATTGCGCCTTGCTTCAGGTGACCAGCGCGATCGTCGACGCTATCAGCATCAGCGCCGCGATGCCGACGAACAGGGCGTAGATGCGCGGCCGGTCGAGCAGAAGTGCATTGCCGGATATCCATGCCGCGGTGGCGCCACCAAGCGCGAAAAAGAAGGTGCTGCGGCGCCCGAAGCTCAAGCCGGCAGCCATCAGGCCACCGATGATCAGGGCGCCGAACACGATGATCACGGCGACTGCGTATTTTTCGAAATCGTTGCTGCCGGCGCTCGGGCCGATTGCGTTCAACCTCGACAGATCGTCCGGATCGAACGGGCTGGTCGACCCATATTCGTCTTGACCGACAGGCTCATGCATTATTCGTTCTCCGCAAACCGACAGCAAATCATCAAGCCTCGCCGAGCGCAACCGCTCGCCGAATGTGATCGGCACGGTGTTCAACACTTTCTGGCGGCGGCTTGCCAGAGATTTTTGAATTCGCGCTTGGATCGCCGCCCCGCTGCGCGGCCTGGTCAAGCGCTTTGCCCGAGCTGAATCTTCATGCCGCCCTGGCCAAAGACCGCGTCGCCTGAACGGAAGCCCCAAGCACCGCCTGTGCGGTGTCGGCCTGCCTTTCATCGACATGCGCCAGCACCAGGATCACACCTTGTGCGGCATCCGGCTGGCCTAGCTGCTTGCCGGTACCGGACAATGTGTCGAAAAGTCTGCCGGCAACGCAGCCCAAGGCTGCACCGACGAAGGCCGATGCCAGCCATCCCGCGCCGAGGGGATCGATGCCGGGGATATCAAAGGCGCCGAGGCCGGCCAACAAACCCGCCGCCGCGCCAAGGGCGGCACCGGTGCCTGGACCGCGCAAGACGGCGCCGATTTCGTCATCGTAGGGTCCGATGACACTGATTTCGTGGCGGGCGATCCCTGCCGCCTGAAGTGCTTCGACGGCTCGCGCCGCCTGGTCATGGGAATCAAAAAGTCTGCTGATTGTTCGCATTGAAACTGCCTGTGAGGCCCCCCGGCCCTCGACGGTACGGCGGGTTCCTGCTGAGCGACGACGCCGAGGAACCGCCTAACGCATACGTCGCCCCCCGCGGAATTACGGGCGGCGGGGGCCGACTGGCCGCGCGTTAACGGGACACGATGGTGTTTACCGGGTCTATTTTTAAAATGTACGCGCCCACGCGGCCCGGAGGGGTGGGGGTTTGGGGGG